>JBDUAG010000110.1:0-9254 GCA_040004785.1 Burkholderiales bacterium
TGGCCCGCGGGCTGCTCGTCACGGTGTCGAAGCAGGCCGTGCCGAGCGACCGCAGCTACTACCTGATCTGCCCCGAACGCAAGGCCGGCGGCGCGGTCGTGCAAGCCTTCAGCAACTGGCTGCAGCAGCAGGCCGGCCAGTATCGCGATGCGGCCGGGCTGGGATAGTGCTTGATCGCGTACCGTGTCGGCCAGCGAACCCAGTGGACTGACAACGGCTGGCGCCGCGGCTGAACGTGTTCATCGGTAGCGTTTCACGATCGCCTGATAGGAGCCGTCCGCCCTCATCTGGTCGATGGCGTTTGCGATCCTCTTGGCGGTCTCTTTCGGAAAGTCGGGGGACGCAGCGACGTAGGAGATTTTGACCGGGCCCAAGTTGGGACCGTACTTCAGTTCCGCTGGGTCGAATCCGGCCTGCCGGTATACGCCTTGCGCCATCAGATCCGTGGTGATCCATGCGCCGATGCGTCCCAGCTTCAGTTTCCTGGCATTCGTCAAATCGTCGGTGGTTTCCTCCACATACGGAAGTCCCGCTTGTTCCGCTTCATCCTTGAAACTGGTTCCACGGACAAAGCCCACGACCAGCGTCCGCGCTTCTTCGATGGAAGACGGTGGCTTGGCGAGGGTCACCATGACGGTATGAAATTCCAGCACGGGTGCAACCCATTGATACTGCCCTTCCCTGCTGGGCGTGCGGGTAAACGGGATGATCAGTACGTCGTTCCGCGTCTGGGTTTCCAGTTGCGCCCGCTGCCAGGGGAGAAAGCTGAACTCGAGCGCAATCCCCGCCCGCCTGCAGGCCTCGCGGACAACTTCCAGCACGACGCCGCCTGGTTGTCCGTTCGCATTGGTGGTCAGCGGTGGAAACTCTGCGGCCACCACCTTGATGGCTTGCTGAGCCACACATGGCGGCGAAAAAAACAATGCCAGCAGCGCGAGCACGCCGATGCTCGGGATTGTCGGTCGACGCATACGGATATTCCTTTCGGAGAATGGCGCTCTCGAGCATCGGTCAGGCTTCGAAGATATACACCATATGAGCCCTGCGCAGGCGCCCACCCACCTGTCGCATCGAGCGGCCCCGCCGCTGCGCGCTACTGCTTTTGCAGCAGGTAGTCGCTGACCCTGGGTGCTACCTTTGTCAGCAGCGTGTCCAGGCAAGAGTTCAGAACATAGTAGTCCTTGCCAACCCGGGATCTTGCGGTTTCCGATGCGCTTCGACGCAGCGGTGCCGGACGTTGACGGGAGAGGTCTCGATGGCCCGGACCACGGCCTGTATCGAGGGCTGCCCACACGCGGCGCGGCTTCGCGATTTCTAGCGGTTGGCTCGCCGTGGTGCTCGCAGGGGTCGAAAGGGGAACAACGTTGCGCCGGTGTACGTGCGCGTCGCGTGAAAGCGCTCGAGTCGATGCAACTCCAGGCGCACCCGTTCCGACAGGCCTCTGCGGTGGCCTCGCTTGTCGATCAGCACGTCGTCCATGAACCGCTGAACGAGCAAGTCGTCGTCCCACGCCCGTGCCAAGCGATTGGCAAGGTGTGGGTGATGCAGGCAGAGTTGCTTCGGATGTGACGGCGTGGGAATGGAGCGAAGCCAAACATGCGTCTCGCTCTGCAGCACCACGTCATGTGGCCGTCTCGGCGCGCGCCGACGGCTCCAGTCGTCTCTTGCCGGTTCAGGCTTCGCCAGCGCGACCGCCTGTTTGTGTTCGGCATTCTCGAGCGAGGGAGCCACCAATTCGAGCAGTTTCTCGATGAGGCCTTGCGGGCTGCTGGACACGGAATACTCTCCTCTGATCGGCCCCGCAAGACTAGCGCGAGGCGGCGCGCCGCGACCGAGTCCGCGCTGCACGTTCGCCGGAGATTCGTGCTCAGTTGGCGTGTGTTCAACCTTTCAATCGATTCGGCGGTACGGCATCGCGCCGGAGCGCGACACCTCGGGGCGGCGGTCTTAACGACCGAGCAAGGAGACGCTCGGCATTGGCACCGGCGCTACGGTCTCGTCAGACCGCCCGTCATTCACTTCTCCGGCATGGCCGAGGAGTGATGGCTGGTGATCAGCCATTGACTGCCTTCCCACCTGTAGGTGTACGTGTATCGCGCCTTGACGACAGCTCCGGTCTTGGCGAACGTGAAGGTATACAAGCCCGCATCGACAGCCGTGTTGCAACCGACCTCTATGGTTCTGGAGTCGATTCGGCCAAACGGCTTGTTCTCGAGGAAGTGTTCAAAGTAGTCTTGCTTTTGCGCCGCGTTCAGACGCGGTACGTTGGAGACAGTGGCGAGCAAGACGGACTTCTCCGCATAGTTTGCGACCACCTGGCGCGCGTCGCCGGTTTGCAAAGACTTGTTCCAGCGGTCAAAGAGGGCGGCAACTTCCTGCTCGCTGGTTGACTTGCAGACTTCTGTTCGGGCAGACGCCGATCCCGGCGGACTCGAGGCGCATCCTGCAAGCGTGGCCCCTGCGGCGAACAACGCGAACACGACAGTTGTTTTCATGACTCGTCCTTTCGGTTGGGGCGTCGAATGTACGTGAAGTAGACGGTGCAACGTCAACTTTCTCAAGAGGGCAAGGCGGCATCTTCGACGGACCGCCAGATCAATTTCGCGTTTGATCGCCGCAGGGCGCCACAGCTATTGCCGACACGGTCAGGGGGCCGCTCCGTTGAAGAACATGTCTACCCCGCGTCGAACCATGGCCCGGATTTGCTTGAGAGTCAGCGGCGCCGGATCTGCTTGATACAGCCGCGGGCCTGCCTCGGCCATCACCAGCGCAGTGAACTGTGCTGCGGTCACATGAGGATCCGCACGGCGCAGCTCGCCACGCTCCATCGCCAAAGCGAAGAAGCCGGCCAGCGCCTTCAAGGCCTCGGACACGATGTGTTTCGACGGCGCTTGGAAACGGGCATTCCTTGGACTTGCTCCCGAACGCGCATGAATCGAAGGCGGCCGCTTCAACGGCAACTGGCGAGTCGACGCGGCCCCCCTGCGGTGCGATAGTTCGGACCGCGACCCACTCCGCACCTGCATCCCATGACCTATCGCCGCTGGATCGTGCACACCCGCCGGCACCCGTCCGCGATTTTGCTGTTGGTGCAGTTGCTGGGTATCGCGCTGTACCCGTTCATCGAAACGGTTGATGCCGGAAGGTTGGGCCTGGCCATCTTCGGCGTCGTCGTGCTCATCATCACGGCGAGAATGGTGCGCCGCACGCCAGGGCTGACATGGGTCTCGGTCTGCATCGCGCTGCCAGCGATCGCTCTGTTGGGCCTGCAAGCGGTATTCCACTTGCCGCAGCTGTTGCCGTGGTCGTCTGCACTTGAGGCGATCTTCTACTTCTACGCGGCCGGTAGCCTGATCGCCTACATGATGGCGGATCTGCGAGCCACCACCGATGAGCTGTTCGCCGCCGGCGCAACCTTCACTTTGCTGGCATGGGGCTTCGCCCACCTCTTCGCGCTGACGCAGGCGCTGCAACCCAACAGTTTCGCTGCCGCTGTCGATGCCGACTCCCCGCGCACGTGGACCGAACTGCTCTACCTGAGCTTTGCACTGCTTTCCAGCACCGGCATCGGCGACGTGATCCCGCTCCGACCGCACGCACGCGCGCTAACGAGCATCGAGATGTTCGTCGGCGTCATGTACCTGGCTGCGGTCGTGTCGCGCCTCATCGGCCTGACCTTGCGGGAGCACGACCGGCGGCAATGAGGTGGCGCCGCCGTGTCGAAGAGCGATGGCTTGTGACCGTGGACGGATGATCCCTGCGGGCAATGGTCCGGCGTGAACCATCAACTCGACGCTTACCGCAGCGCGCGGGTCGTCAGGGCCCCAAAGACAACGCCGACAAGCCCAAAACTGTATGGCACACGAACCAGCGCGCCGCGGCCCGCGTTCAGCGGGCCTTGGCCTGCGCGCGATACCCGGAAATCGCCTTCTCGAGGTCTGTGAGTTCTTCGCACGGCAGCACGCAGATCGACCTGAGCGTCGCCAGATGCTTCTCGGCACTCGCCAGGTCGTCGACCATCAGGTAGGCCTCGCCGATGTATTCATGCGCCCCGCGGTGCCGCGGATCGATCGTCAGCGCGCGCTTGTAGTGCTCGAAAGCCTTGTCCATCTGGCGCAGCTTGCGATGCGCGAAGCCGAGTTCGTTGTGCAGGTCGGCGCTGTCCGGGAAGCGGCGAAGCGCCGACTCGAAGCGGCGCAATGCCGCACCCGCGTCGCCCGCCGAGAGCGCGGCAAGGCCGGCAACATAGTCTTCGTCTTGCAGCAGGGCTTGGCCGTCCGCGTCGTCCGACGGCGCAGCGCCAGCGCCGTGCAGCGCCAGCACGCACGCCCCGGCGCCCAGCCACCAGCGCCTTGCGCGCATCAGCTGGTGGCCAGATAAGCCTTGGCTCGCGCGAGCTCGGGCCGCGGCGAATCGGCATCGCGGGCAAGCTCGAGCAGGCGCGCATACAAGCGCTTGGCCTTGGCACGATCGCCGGCAGCGTCGGCCGCAAGCGCCGCGCCGGCAATGCTGCGGAAGCGGTTCGGCTCGCGCACCTGCGAGCGCTCGTACTCAGCCAGGGCCGCCGCCGGTTGCTTCAGCTCCATCAGCATTTCGCCGAGCAGTTCGCGCGCCGGCACCATGCGCCCGGGCGTCACGATGTGCTTTTCATTGCGGTCTTCGAGGTCGGCCGCCGCGCGCATCAGCCGCAGCGCCTCGTCGGACTGCCCGTGGGCCAGCGCAATCCAGCCGGCCACCGCGGTGCGCTGAATCTCTACCTCGGTCGCCCAATAGTTGTTCTTCGCGTCGACCAGGGCCTTGTGCTGCACCGCCAGCGTCAGTGCCTCGGTCTCGGCTGCGGCGACGTTGCCGCCACGCACGGCGCCGAGCGCACGCGAGAACGTGGTGAGCGCATCGCAGAACGGGAACCTCGAGCCCTGCTGCGGCAACTGCGCTGCTGCGGCCCAATCGCCGCGCTCAAGTGCCATGCGAGCCGGCATGGCGGCGGCGGCATAGGGCCCGGCCTGTACGGTCGGGTCGGCGCTCACGCGCGCAAACTCGTCGAGCACGCGGCGAGCGTCCTGGTCGCGCCCGAGCTGCAGCTGCGCATAGACCATGTAGTCGGCAGCGTGGAAGGCACCAGTCCCGTCGCTGTCCTTCTGGGCCACATCGGCCGAACGCCGGTTGGTCGCGATCGAATCCTGCCAGGCCCCCACACGGGTGAAGATGTGCGAGGGCATGTGGAGCGCATGCGGTGCGTCGGGTGCGATGCCGGCGTAGCGTCGCGCAGCGGCGAGGCCTTTTTCAGCGATGGGCGGTGCGTCGTAGCTGTGGATCAGGTAGTGCGCAATGCCGGGATGGTCCGGATACTTGACAAACATCTTCTCGAGGGTGCCTGCCGCCTTCAAGTAGGCCGCATAGGTCTGGTCGGCCTGAGACTGCGTGCCGGCAACGTACAGCGCGGCGAAGATCTGCGCCTCGTCGTCGTCGGGATACCGCGCCGCGAGGGCCTCGAAGGCCTGCGCCCGCGAGGCCTGGCGCGCACGTTCCGGCCGGTTGGTGAAATCGGCGTAGTAGGCGGCCGCGGCGGCGATGTAGTCACGCTCGCGCTGGGTCTTGGCGCCGATGCGCTGCCCCTGGTCGAGCGCGACCTGCGCCGCTTCGGCAGCCTTGGGCGACGAGCCCTGACCGGCGAGTGGGTTGTTCATCAGGATCGCCGCAATGCCGAACGTGGCCACGCCACACGCCGGATCGTCCTCGAGCACATGGCGGAAGCCCTTCTCCCCGGCCGAAAACCAGAACGAGTGCAGCATCGCCATCGCGCGCTGCAACTCACCCTGCACCTTGGCGTCGCAGGAGTTGCCGAACGACACTTTGCCCAACGTTCCCTTGCCTTCGTCGACTTCGTGCGCCAGCGACGAACTGATCAACATGCTTGCCAGCGCGGCTGCACCGGCGACCCGATGGATTCTCATGGTCCTCTCCTCGGTGTGCCCGACGCGACGCGCGAGTGAGCCTCGTGGAGCGACGAGCAAACCGATTCTGCGCGCCAAGATCACCGCTCGCAACGGATAGACCCACACGGCCCGCACCTCTGACCCCCTAGAACGCGAGGTCGAGTCGAAGGCCACTCTGGCATGGCGCAGCGAAAGCCGCGAGCACCACACGAAGGAGGGTGAGGTGCCAGAGAAGCACCAGTCGCCACCGCAGAAAGTGGCCGGGGCGGTGAGTACGCCGAAAAGCCAGGAAGCTTGGGCGCCATGCGGGCTCCGCGGATAAGTGGTGCTTCGCGCTGCCGCGTCGCGGCGTTGTCCGACGTTCGCGTGCACCAAAGACCTACCGCCGGCACGGACCCAGACACCTCAACATTCAGTGTGCAGACAGGGCGCCCCTCGGCGGGCCACTGCACGGCATGACATCTCGACAAGGGGACAAAAATGAACCAGATGACCAGACGCAATGTGGTGATGGCAGTCGCGGTGACAGCGGCAACCGCGCTCGTGCCGGCAGCCTTCGCCCAACACCGCGACAGCGGCGAGTTGCGGATTCTGCAAGCCCGCTACGGCACGGCACAGCGCAATGTCGACGTGACGCAGCGTCTGCAGGAACTGGCGCGCAGCGACCAGTCGTTCCGCATCCAGAACGGGATCTTTGGCGTCGATCCGGACGAGGGTCGCACGAAGACGCTGCGCATCTTCGCGCGCGGCCCGAACGGCCAGACGCAGGTCTTCGAGTACCGCGAGGGCGACGTACTCGACGGTTCGCGCTTTGCCGGTTGGAGCGGCGGCCGTTGGGGCGATTCGAACTACCGCGGCGGCTGGGGCGACAGCCCTCGGGGCGACCGCGGCACTCGCGGCGACGACGGCCAGTACCGCATCCAGCAGGCGTTGTACGGCACGTCCCGCCGCAACATCGACGTGACTCAACGCCTGCGCGAACTCGCCCGCAGCGACCGCTCGTTCCGCCTGACCAACGACCTGTTCGGCACCGACCCCGCCGAAGGCCGCGTCAAGACGCTGCGCATCTACGCGCGCATGCCGGACGGCACCAACAAGACGTTCGAGTATCGCGAGGGCAGCGTGATCGACGGCAACCAGTTCGTTGGCTGGGGCCGCGGCGACTGGGGCCAGGATGGCCGCCGCGGCGGCTGGGGTCGCTGAGCGAACCTCTCACCGCACCGCTATTGGTCGCGACGAATACGACCCAAAAACGGTTCGCAAACTGAGTTTCAACAGAATCGGCCATCAGCGCTTGCTCGCGAGCGACCGCTTTCCGGTGAGCCCGTGCCCCTTCGGCTTGGTTGCGGCCTTGTCCTTCACGTGCGCAATGAAGGCCGCGGCGATTTCCGACAGGGGCTCGTCCTTTCGGGTCAGAAGCCCGAAGGCCTTGAGGTCGCGTCCGACCACCAGCGGCAGCGTCACCAGCAGGTTCGCATGGACGTGGTCGCGCACCACCGATTCGGGCATCACCGCGATGGCGTCGCTGGATTGCACGAGCTGCAGCGTGGCGAAGATCGAGGTGCATTCGATCGCATCGGTCGGGCTCGAGACGCCGGCCCGGGTGAACTCTTCCTCGAGCAGCTGGCGCGCCGGGCTGTCGATGGTCTGCAGCACCCACGGCCACTGCACCAGCAGCGGCCAGTCGACGCGCTTGTGGCGGATCAGCGGGTGCCCGCGGCGCACCACCGCACGGAGCGGCTCGTCCGACAGCGCGGAGAAATGAAATTTGTTGTGCTGCAGCGGGTCCGTGAAGCGCCCGACGGCCAGCTCGATTTCGTGGCGTTCGAGCAGCAGGCCGATCTGGTCGCTGGTCTCGCCGAGGATGCGCACCTTCAGGCGCGGGCGTTCGCGCTTCAGCTCGGCCACCGCACGCGCCACGATGTCGGGCGCCGCACCCATGATGGCGCCGAAGACCAACGAGCCGTGGCCGCCGGCCCGCTTCACGTCCAGGTCTTCGAGAAAGCGTTCGAGGCTGGCCTGAGTCTGCCGCGCGTAGGCCACGACCTCGCTGCCCAGCGGCGTCGGCCGCATGCCGCGCGCATGGCGTTCGAACAGCGGGAAGCCGAACGCCTGTTCGATGTCGGTCAGCATCTTGGTGGCCGAGGGCTGCGCGACGTTGATCTGCGCCGCGGCCTGGTTGAGCGTGGCGACGTCGCCCAGCGCGCTGAGCAGCGTCCAGTGCTTGAGGCGCAGGCGGTTCACCAGACGGGCGTTCAGCGACATGGAATCCTCCGGACACGAGATATTCCGAATCGTAATCTCTCTCTCGCAAAAATCGATTGGATCAGAATACTCAAGCCTCCTATAGTTTCGAGAACCGGACCCCGAAGAATCCGGTTTTCGCAGGAGACAAGATGAACCAACTCGATCTGAAGAGCCGCGCAGCCGTCGTCACCGGCGGCGCCCAGGGCATCGGCTATGCGGTGGCCGAGCGCATGCTGAAGTCCGGCGCCGCGGTCGCGCTGTGGGACATCAACGAGGCGCAGCTCGCCAAGGCCGCCCAATCGCTCGCCGCACTCGGCAAGGTCAGCACCGAGGTCGTCGAACTCACCGACGAGGCTTCGGTCGACGCGGCGACGAAAGCCACGATCGCCAAGCTCGGGCGGCTGGACATCCTCGTCAACAGCGCCGGCATCACCGGCGGCAATGGCAGCACCTGGGAACTCGCACCCGACGTGTGGCGCCGCGTGATCGAGGTGAACCTGATCGGCAGCTACCTGACCTGCCGCAGCGTCGTGCCGCAGATGATCGCCGCCGGCTATGGCCGCATCGTGAACATCGCGTCGGTGGCCGGCAAGGAGGGCAACCCGAACGCCTCGCACTACAGCGCGTCGAAGGCCGGCCTCATTGGTCTGACGAAATCGCTCGGCAAGGAACTGGCCAAGAGCGGCGTGCTCGTCAACGCGGTGACGCCGGCCGCGGCGAAGACGCCGATCTTCGATTCGATGAAGCAGGAGCACATCGACTTCATGCTGTCGAAGATCCCGATGGGGCGCTTTCTCGAAGTCGACGAGGCCGCCTCGATGATCGCCTGGCTCTCGTCGGAAGACTGCGCGTTCAGCACCGGCGCGGTGTTCGACCTCTCCGGCGGCCGGGCCACGTACTGAGGGCTTCGCCCCCTTCGAATCAGGAGCGCAATCGATGTCCATGCCGACCATCAAACACATCCGCGCCTTCACGCTGCGCGGTGCCGGTGCCGACTACCACGACCAGGGCGCCGACCACTGGATCGACGACCACATCTCGACGCCGATGGCCAAGTACCCCGAGTACCGC
>JBDUAG010000641.1:0-2761 GCA_040004785.1 Burkholderiales bacterium
GCGTGAAGCAGGTGCAGAACGGCCACTGGGTCGTGGTCTGGCCGAAAGAGGTGACCTCGGGCGGCGCAAAACTCCTCGCGCAGTGATGACAGCCCCCACGTCGCTTCGCTCCTGCCCCCCGAGGGGGCGTTCAGCCGCCTTGGGGCGGCCCGGCGCCGGCTGAGCACCCGCGCATGTCGGGCTTCACGCTGCCGAGCGCGTCACTGCTCTCGCAAAGCATCCTCTCGGGCGTCTTCGTCGGCGCGCTGTACGGCTTGATGGGCCTGGGTCTCAGCCTGAGCTGGGGCCTCTTGCGGCTCATCAACCTGGCGCACTTCGCGTTCGCGTTCCTCGCCGCCTACCTGTGCCTGCAGCTGACGACGATGCATGTCGACCCGCTGCTGACGATGCTCGTGATCGTGCCGCTGTTCTTCGCGATCGGCGCGGGCCTGCACTGGGTCATGGCGCGCTTCAAGGTCACGCCGTTCAATTCGCTGCTGCTGACCTTCGGGCTGATGGGCATCGTCGAGGCCTTCATCCAGACGATCTGGACGGCCGACTTCCGCAAGCTCGAATCGAGCTACGGCGAGATGAAGTTCAAGGTCGGCGGCCTGTTCGTGCCGATCCCCGAGTTCATCACGCTGCTGCTCGCGGTCGGCATCTCGCTCGCCGTGTGGGCGGTGCTGCGCTACACCGATCTCGGCAAGGCGATGCGCGCCGCCGCCGAAGACGCGCCGATCGCGTCGGCCTTCGGCGTCAACCAGCGGCGCAACGCCCTGTTGCTGGCCGGCACCTGCGCCGGGCTCGCGAGCATCGCCGGCGTGTGTCTCGCGCTGAGCTTCACGCTCGCGCCGTCGCAGATGTACGCCTGGATCGGCGTCGTGTTCGCGGCCGTGATGCTCGGCGGCCTCGGCCGTGCGCTCGGGCCGCTGATCGCGGGCACGCTGATCGGCGTCAGCGAGGCGATCACGATGGCGGTGACCGCGCCGTCGTGGGCGCCGATCGTGTCGTTCACGCTGCTGATCGTGATTCTGGTGCTGCGACCGGGGAAGGCGGCATGAGGGCCGCCGCGCCGGGCCGCCCCAAGCAAGGCCCGACCCGCTCGGCGGGTCGATCGACGTACGCGTCGAGCGGGGTGTCGTCATGAAGCGCACGCCGTTCATCATTCTTGGCGCCGGTGTGCTGCTCGCCTTCGTGCCGAAGCTCGGCCTGCCCGCGTTCTACGACTCGCTGCTGTACCTGATGCTGCACTGGATCGTGCTCGCGACCTCGTGGAACATGCTGTCGGGCTACACCGGCTATTTCTCGTTCGGCCATGGCGCGTTCTTCGGCGCCGGGCTGTACACGACGAGCACGCTGCTGGCGCGCTACGAGTGGCCGTTCCTGTGGACGCTGCCGGTGGCCGCGCTGGTCGCCGCGCTGCTCGGCGTCGCGCTCGGTGCGGTCGTGTTCCGCGTCAAGGGCGTGCGCGGCGAGCTGTTCGCGCTGCTGACGCTGGCGATCACCTTCGTGATCGGCACCATCGTCGTCAACACGCCGCTCGACGGCGGCAACGGCGTGTCGCTCAGCGCCGTGCCGCTGCCCGCGATCGGGCCGACGCCGTCGTCGACCTTCTACCTGCTCGCACTGGCCGCCGCGACGCTGACGATGCTGCTCGCGTGGGGTGTCTTCGTCTCGAAGTTCGGCGCCGGCCTGTTCGCGATCCATGACGACGAGGACGCCGCCGAAGTGATGGGCGTGCCGACGTATCGATACAAGCTGGCCGCGCTCGCGATCTCGTGCGCGCTGGCCGGCATGGCCGGCGGCATCCACGCGATGTTCCTGTCGTACGTGACGGTCGGCGAGGTGTTCACGATCGCGGTGCCGCTGACGGTCGTGTTGATGAGCGTGCTCGGCGGCACGCGGCACTGGGCCGGGCCGGCGGTCGGCGCGGTCGCGATCACCGGGCTGCTGTACAGCTTCACGGCGGCCGACCACGCGATCGCCGGCAAGGCGATGATCGGCGTGATCCTGATCGCGGCGATCCTGTTCATGCCGGACGGGATCCTGCCGCGGCTGCAGAAGCTGTTCGGGCGGCGCACGCCCGCGTCGGCGGCCGGTGCGGCGCCAGCGTCAACGCAGGCTGCGGTGCCGGTTGCGCCGTCCACGGCGGTCGCCCCGGGCGACGTGCTGCTGCGCGTGCGCGGCCTGCAGAAATCGTTCAAGGGCGTGCGTGCGTTGACCGGCGTCGATGTCGAGGTCCGCCGCGGCGAGATCCTCGGCCTGCTCGGGCCGAACGGCTCGGGCAAGTCAACCTTCATCAACGTCGTCACCGGCCACTACGCGCCGACCGCCGGCGAGATCGTGTTCGAAGGCCGCGACCTGACTGGTTTGGCGGCCCACGAGATTGCCGCCGCCGGCATCGCCCGCACTTACCAGATCCCGCGGCCGTTCGCCCACCTGAGCGTGCTGGACAACGTCGCGCTGGCCACGATGTTCGGCGGCGCGGTGCATGACGTGGCCACGGCACGAAAGCAGGCGATGACCTGGCTCGAGTTCACCGGCCTGGCGGCCAGGGCCGCGGCCCTCCCCGACGACCTGAACCTGCACCAGCGCAAGTTCCTCGAACTCGCGCGGGCGCTCGCCTCGCGCCCGCGCCTGGTGTTGCTCGACGAGGTGCTGTGCGGCCTCACACCGAGCGAGATCGACGACGCGGTCGCGCTGATCCGCCGCATCCGCGACCAGGGTTCGACGATCGTGTTCGTCGAGCACGTGATGCGCGCGGTGATGGCGCTGACCGACC
>JBDUAG010000642.1:0-2758 GCA_040004785.1 Burkholderiales bacterium
GCGCCAGATCCAGGAGATGCTGCACATCGAGAAGATCTTCGACGAGGACGGCATCAACGGCGAGATCGAGGCCTACGCGCCGCTCGTGCCCGATGGCACGAACTGGAAGGCGACGATGCTGATCGAGTACCCCGATGTGCACGAGCGCAAGCGCGAACTGGCGCGGCTGATCGGTGTGGAGGATCGCCTGTTCGTCGAGGTCGAGGGCCATGCGCGCGTTTACGCGATCGCCGACGAAGACCTGGATCGCGAGAACGACGAGAAGACCTCGGCGGTGCATTTCGTGCGCTTCGAGTTCGGCAAATCCGGGTGCGAAGCGGTGCGTGCAGGCGCGAGCGTGAAGCTCGGCTGCGACCACACGAACTACCCGGCGCATGTAGTGATCTCGGCGGAGACACTCGCGAGCCTGGCGGGCGATCTGAAGTAGGTCGCTGAGGAGTCAGCGTCCGGCCATGCCGAAGGCGCGGCTCCACGCGAGTTCGATGATCGGCCCGGCATGCGGGTTGTGCAGTGCGCGCATGGCCCCGACGCCCAGACGAATCTCGCTCACGGGGCCGGGCCGCCAGGCGGCCCACGCGAGCCCCTGGGTGATGGCGCCGCCAGCGCTCGTCACACCACCGCCGCCGGCCGCGCCGATCAGCGCCTCCGCGCCGAGCCGCCACGAAGTCGTCGGGCTCGCGCTGACGCCGACTCCGACCAAGCCGACCGAGTACGCACCGGCACCACCTGCGAAGGCGCTGTGCGTCTGGCCGCTGAGGTAGAAGTGTTCGTCGACGTAGCGGTTCAACTTGAGGCCGATCGTGTCGAGCGACTGGCGCGTGCCGTCGCTGCGCGGAACGCGCGTGTGGTGCTGCAAGGCGCCGACCCATTCCGTGCGCACCACCCGGGCAAGCGGGGCGGTGCGGGCGTCTAGCCCGGGCTCCAGATCGACGCCCAGCCAGACCTGTGCCTGGCGCGCGTGGAAGGCACCGCGTGAGCGCACGACCCCGTAGTCGGCGCCGAGCGTCCAGCCGGGCAGGGGGCTCCATTCCGTCGTGCCGACGGCCTTGCCGATCAAGCCGCCGCCGGTGGGCACCGCGCCGCCGCCGCCCATGCCGGCGCTCAGCCGGGTGCCGATGCGCCAAGAGGGGGCGGTGGCGTCGAAAGGGGCGATGCTGAAGGCGGTGGTGCCGAGCACCTCCATGTAGCCGGCGGCGTCGCCCTTGGCGGCAGCGGCGGCCTCCATGCCCCAGGTGAAGCCCCGAACGTTCGAGCGTCGCTCGGCTCGCGCGCCGACGAGGCCGAGGCGTCGGTCGCTGCCGTCGTTGAAGCGGTAGCTGGAGAGGGTGGCTGCCATGCGATCGAAGCCCAGCCCCGCGGACGGGATGGCCGAAGCATCGGTGATCGCGCCCCAGCCGGACAGGTGAATGAACTCCTGCCGCCAGCCCAGCATCAGGCCGACCTGGTTGCTCTGGATCTGCCCGCTCGGAAACCTGACGGATGACAACGACAGGCCGAGCTGGAAGGTCGGCCCGATGTCTTTCAGCAAGGTCAATGCCGGGCGCAGCATCAGGCCGCTGCCGACCGGAGCGGCGGCGCCGCCACCGCCCCCGACGTAGAGACCGGTGGCGAGCGAGAACCCGCTTCCAAGGCCCCAGCGCCGCTGCAACTCCATGCCGCCGACGAACAAGCCACCTCTCTCCCCGGTGGCCGCGCCATAGACGCCGGGGCCGACACCCCAGTCGCCGCCGATGTCGAACAGCAGCGAGCCACCGACAAGGCCCATGCGTTCGCCGTGCGGCAAGCGAACGAACTCGAGGCCGAGGGTGCCTGAGGTCGGCAGCGATTCGACGCGCACGTTGTCCGCGTGCGCGACGAGCGGTACCAGCATCAGAACCGCGAGAGTGTGAAGGGGGCGCAGCGAAATCACCGAAGAGCAAAAAGGCTGCGATTGGACCACGACAACGGGCCGGCGCGTTGCCGGAGCCTATTTTATTGATAGTTAGCATCAACCAAATTCGTCAAATAGATAGCTTAGTATTAACCCCTGAATTTGGTTCCCATCCCCTCCACTCCCAAGGAAGTACTCATGTCTCTCATCAACACCCAAGTCCAGCCTTTCAAGGTCCAGGCGTTCAAGAACGGCAAGTTCATCGAAGTCACCGAGCAGAGCCTGAAAGGCAAGTGGTCGACGTTCATCTTCATGCCCGCCGCGTTCACGTTCAACTGCCCGACCGAAGTCGAAGACGCGGCCGACAACTACGCCGAGTTCCAGAAGCTCGAGACCGAGGTCTACATCGTCACCACCGACTCGCACTTCGCGCACAAGGTCTGGCACGAAACCTCGCCGGCCGTCGGCAAGGCGAAGTTCCCGCTGATCGGGGATCCGGCGCATGTGCTCACGAACATGTTCGGCGTGCACATCCCCGAAGAAGGCATGGCCCTGCGCGGCACCTTCCTGATCAACCCGGAAGGTGTCGTCAAGACCAGCGAAGTGCATGACAACGCCATCGCCCGCGACATGAAGGAAACGCTGCGCAAGCTGAAGGCCGCGCAATACGTCGCCTCGCATCCGGGTCAGGTGTGCCCGGCCAAGTGGAACGAAGGCGCTGCAACCTTGACCCCGTCGCTCGACCTCGTCGGCAAGATCTGAGCACTCTCTAAGCAGTAGACACAAGGAGCTTCACGATGTTGGACACGAACCTGAAAGCGCAGCTGGGGGCTTACCTCGAACGCGTGAAGCTGCCTTTCGAAATCACCGCGTCGCTGGACGACAGCG
>JBDUAG010000111.1:0-9224 GCA_040004785.1 Burkholderiales bacterium
AAGCCGGCCAACATCTTCATGATCGGCCGCGCGCAGCCGAAGGTGCTCGATTTCGGCATCGCCCGCATCGCGCACCGGCACGACGTGCACGGCGGCGACGCCGAACTCGCCGCCGGCTCACCCTACTACATGGCGCCGGAGCAGGCGCGCCAGGAGCCGGTGGACCGGCGCGCCGACGTGTTCTCGCTCGGCGTCGTGCTGTACGAGATGCTGACCGACGGAAAGCCGTTCCGCGGCGAGACGCTCGACGAGATCACGCAGGCCGTGCTCAAGCACGAGCCGCCGCTGGCCAACGTGGTCGATCCGCAGGTGCCCGCGCCGCTGGCCGAGATCGCGGCCAAGGCGATGGCGAAGAACCCGGACGATCGCTACCGTTCGGCACGCGCGTTTGCACGCGAGTTGCGCCATTGGCTCGAGGAAAACACGAACAGCGCGGTCGATGCCGATGCGCCGATCGCGAGCGAGCCGCACGCGCGCCACCGCTGGATCGCGGCCGGCGTGCTCGGCGCCGCCGTGCTGGGTGGCCTGATCTGGGCTGCGATGCCCTCGAAGCCCGTCGCTCCGGCTGCGCCAGTGGTCGCGGCCCGCCCGGCCGCGGTGGCACCGCAGGTGCCGGCACCCGCGTCGGTTCCGGTCGCCGTCGCTCCGACCGCCGCGCCGCCGGCGGCAGCGGCGTCGACCGCGAGCGACGCCGCCAGCGCCACCGTCGTCGAGCGCGTCGTCGCGCCGGCGCCGGCGCCGGCGAAGGCCCCGGCCGCGGTCGCCACAGCCCCCAGGGAAACGCCGAAGGAGCGCCGCGCCCGTGAAGTGCGCGAGCGCGAGGCACGCGCCGCATCGGCAGCGGCCGCCGCGCCGCCCGCCCCAGCAGCGCCGGCCCGCGGGCTGGTGCGCATCGCGATCAGCCCGTGGGGCGATGTCGAGGTCGACGGCAAACCCGCCGGCACGTCGCCACCGGTGACCGAACTCAGCCTGACCGAAGGCCGGCACCAGATCGTGATCCGCAACGCCGACCTGCCGCCGCACAGCGTGGTCGTCAATGTCACGGCCGATCAGCCCATCACCTTGAAACACCGGTTCTGACCATGACGAAGCCATCACTTGCCGCGGGCGCCCTGCTGCTCGCACTCGTCACGCTGCTCGGCGGCTGCGTCGTGCCGCCGCCCGCGCCAACGGGCCTGCTCGACGTGACCGAGCGGCCGGCCGAGAAGGCGCTGCTCGCGGGCTTGCGCGCCTACGAAGACGCGCAGTACGCGGTCGCCGAAACCCAGCTCGGCCTGGCCCTGCGCACCGGCCTGGCCTCGCCGCGCGACCGCGCCGCGGCCCAGAAGAACCTCGCGTTCATCTATTGCACGAGCGACCGCATCAAGGCCTGCGAGGCTGCGTTCCGCGCCGCGCGCGAGGCCGACCCGAACTTCACGCTGAGCAAGGCCGAGGCCGGCCATCCGCGCTGGGGACCGGTCTACCAGCGCATGCGGCAATAATCGGCCCCGTGCCGACGCCCTTTTCCGATCAACCGCTGTTTCGCTTCCCGATGCGCGTGTACTGGGAAGACACCGATGCCGGCGGCATCGTCTTCTATGCGAACTACCTGAAGTTCTTCGAGCGCGCGCGCACCGAATGGCTGCGCTCGCTCGGCTTCGAGCAGGAACGGCTGCGTGCGCAGACCGGCACCATCTTCATCGTCACCGACACGCGGCTGCGCTACCTGCGACCGGCGCGGCTCGATGACCTGATCGCGGTGACGGTCCACGTCGAGCACGCCGGCCGCGCGCAGATGACGATCGCGCAGCAGGCCTGGCGAGCTTCGACCGAGGGCGAGACGCTGCTCGCCGAGGGCACGATCCGCATCGGCTGCGTCGATGCCGGAACCTTTAGCCCGCGGCGCATTCCGACCGCGATCGCGGATTCGCTCCACACCACATCAGCCCACGCCCCCGGATGAATCAAGACTTTTCGATCATCACCCTCGTCCTGCATGCCAGCTTCGTCGTTCAGTTGGTGATGGCAGGCCTGCTGATCGCCTCGCTCGCGAGCTGGACAGTCATCTTCGGCAAGCTCTTCGGCCTGAAGCGCGTGCGCGGCGCCAACGAGGAATTCGAGCGCGATTTCTGGGCCGGCCGGAACATCAACGAGCTCTATGCCGACGCCACCAAGCGCGCCGACGGCTCGCCGCTGGAACGCATCTTCGCCTCGGGCATGCGCGAGTTCCTCAAGCTGCGCGAGCGCCGCGTCACGGACGCCGCCTCGCTGCTCGACGGCGCGCGGCGCGCCATGCGCGCGAGCTTCCAGCGTGAGCTCGACGCGATCGAGGCGCACCTGTCGTTCCTCGCCACCGTCGGCTCGGTGTCGCCCTATGTCGGCCTGTTCGGCACGGTGTGGGGGATCATGCATGCGTTCGTAGGCTTGGCGAACATGACCCAGGTGACGCTCGCCACCGTCGCGCCCGGCATCGCCGAGGCGCTGGTCGCCACCGCGATCGGCCTGTTTGCCGCGATCCCCGCGGTGATCGCCTACAACCGTTTCGCGCGCGACATCGACCGCATCGCGATCCAGCAGGAAACTTTCATCGAGGAGTTTTCGAACATCCTGCAGCGCAACACCGGCGCGCCGGCTGCGGCCACAGTGCCGACGCCGAGCAGGTTCTGACATGCCCGGCGTCAGCCATCGCGCGGCGGGCAGCCGCCGCCGCACCATCAACGAGATCAACATGGTGCCGTTCATCGACGTCATGCTGGTGCTGCTGATCATCTTCATGGTCACCGCCCCGCTGATCACGACCGGCGTCGTCGATCTGCCGAGTGTCGGCAAGGGCCAGCGTCGGCCGGATCACGTCGTCGAGGTCGTCGTCGCGCCGGACGAGAAGGTGCGCCTGCGCATCGATGGCAAGGAAGGCGAGGCGGTCGCGCTGCGCGATGTCGCGGCGCGCGTGCGCGAGTTGCAGGGTGGCGACACGAACACGCCGGTCGTGATCTCGGCCGACAAGAACGTCAAGTACGAAGCAGTGGTCAAGCTGATGGACACGCTGCAGCGCGCGGGCGTGCTGCGCGTCGGGCTGTCGGTGAAAACCGGCGCCAGCTGAAGTGAGATGAACAGATGAACGCCGCCGCCGCATCCCGCGACCCGTTCATGCCGCAGCCGGCGCAGCGCACCGGGCCGGCGCTCGGGCTGGCGCTGTTCGCGCACGCGCTGCTGATCGCGGCGCTCGCGTTCGGCGTCAACTGGCGCGACTCGGAGCCGACCAGCCTCGCCGCCGAGCTGTGGTCGGCGGTGCCGCAGGCCGCGGCACCGCGTGCCGTCGAGGTGCCGACACCACCACCGCCACCGCCGCGGCCTGAAGTCCGAAAGCCAGAACCCGTCGTGAAGCCGGAACCCGCCCCAAAGCCGCAGGCAGCCCTGCCAGACCCGCAGATCGCGATCGAGAAGGCCAAGCGCGAGGAGGCCAAGCGCGAGCAGGCCGAAGAAGAGGCGCGCCAGCAGAAGCTCGAGAAGGCGCAGCGCGCGAAGGAAGAACTCGCGCAGAAGAAGGCTGCGGCGGACAAGCTCGCGAAGGAAAGGGCCGAGACCGACAAGGCCGACAAGCTCGCGAAGGAGAAGGCCGACAAGGCCGACGCCACGAAGCAGGCCGCGATCCGTGACGCCAACCTGAAGCGCATGCAAGGCCTGGCCGGCGCCACCGGCGGGCCGTCCGACACCGGCACGGCCTTGCGCAGCAGCGCACCGTCGGCGAACTACGGCGGGCGCATCACAGCCTACATCAAGCCGAAGATCGTGCTGACCGAACCGGTGGATGGCAACCCGCGGGCGGTCGTCGAGATCCGGCTGGCACCGGATGGCACCATCATCGCCAAACGTCTGGTCAAGAGCAGTGGCTCCAAGGCCTGGGACGACGCGGTGCTGCGTGCGATCGAGCGCGCCGAGGTGCTGCCTCGCGACGTCGACGGGCGTGCGCCGCCGCTGCTTGAAGTCGGATTCAAGCCACTCGACTGATTCGGTGCGCGGCGGCCGGTGTCGCCGCCTTGCCCCCCAGCGCCCAAGTGCGCAGCCGCGAAACCAGCCAGCGGTCGAGCGACAGCGCACCCGGACCCCACAGCACCAGGAAGCCGAGCAGGCTGGCCCAGAAGACATGGCCCATCAGCGCCGCGTCGGGCACGTCCATCAGGCTGATCAGCGCGATGATGTTGATGACCGACAGGCCGGCCGCCGCGAAGCGCCCGAACAGCCCGGCGACGAGCAGCACCGACAACCCGAGCTCGCCACCGGTCGCCAGGAACGCAGCCACGGTCGGGTTCAGCAGCGGTACCTGGTACTCGTCGCTGAACAGCGCGAGCGTGGTGCCCCAGTCGTGCAGCTTGGTCAGGCCGGAGCGGAAGAACACCGCGGCCACATACAGGCGCGCCGCAAGCTGCGCGACGGGCTTGAGCCAGTCGAGGGCGTCGATGGCGCGCTCGCCCAGCATCCAGAGGCGGGCTGTTAGCGTAGGAGCGGTAGGGAGCGTCATGCTGGGTTCCTCATATGCACCCGTCAGTCGTTGGCCGCGACCACATCTTTCAGCCAGCTGTGGCGAATCGCTGTTTGCAGCCACGCGGCGAAGTCGAAGCCCGCGCCAGCTTGCTCGAAGGCCACCGCAAGGTTCGCGCCTGCCAAGATCGATTCGGTCCAGCGTGCATCGTCCGCGCCGAGCGTCTCGACGACGCCGCGCCAGCCGCGCCGCGCGACCAGCGCATCCTCGCCCTGCCCTGCCGCCATCGCCTCGCGCACGCGCTCGAAGGCTCGCTCGGCGTCGTCGCCCGCGAGCTGGTGCGCACGGTAGATGCTCGCGACCGGCCAGGCCGAGCGCAGCAGCGCGGTGCCGGGCATCAGACGAATGCGCAGCTGCGACGGGTCGACGGACTCGAGCAACATGAGCGAGCTCGTATCAAGCACGGCATCGGCGGCGCGCTCGTTGCAGTGCAGCGCGAAGTCGAGCCGCGCGCTGTCCCCGAGGTAGGGCCAGGGCGCCATCGACGGGTGCGCCTGCAGCCACGCCGCAAACCCGTCGCCCCACTCGCCGAGGTCGCCGCGCTGCGGTGGCTGCGCCTGCCAGAACGCGCGCGCAAGCTGCCTGAACTCATAC
Source organism: Burkholderiales bacterium (assembly GCA_040004785.1). Lineage (GTDB taxonomy): Bacteria > Pseudomonadota > Gammaproteobacteria > Burkholderiales > Burkholderiaceae_C > LMDS01. The sequence continues at coordinate 5,114 of JBDUAG010000111.1, forward strand.
GCGCCGACCATCGCCTGCACGGTCGTGAAGGCCGCCGCGAGCGCGCGCTCGGCGATCGCTTCGGCATTCGCGCGATACGCCTCGAGCCCGCGCTCGGCGCGTTCGCCGCGCTCGCGCAAGCCACCGACCGCGCCGCCGCTCAGTGCCTGCAGCAGACCTTGCTGTCGCAGCGCTTCATCCATGCAGGCTCGCGGCCTGCGCCGCCTCGCCGAGCAGCACGTCGAACGCGGGCACGTCGGTGTCCCACTCGACCAGCACCGGCAAGGCCCCCAGGCGTCGCAGCGCGTGTGCGCAGACCACCCACACGGCCGGCCGCACGCGGCTGCCGTGGTCGTCGATGGCGATGCGGTCGGTCTCGCCACGGTTGATCTCGCAATAGCCGGCGACATGGATCTCGCCGACGATGCCGGCCGGCAGCGCATCCACGAACGCGCAGCACGCGGCCACCGGGTCGGGCGCGCCTGCGTTGAGGGCATTGACCATGATGTTGTTGACGTCGAGCAGCATGCGGCAGCCGCTGCGGCGGCACAGCGCTGCGAAGAACTCGGGCTCGCTCATCGAATCGTCGGCGAACGAGACGTAAGACGACAGGTTCTCGACCAGCATGTTCCGGCGCAGGCGATCCTGCACCTGCGCGACATGCGTCGTCATCAGCGCCAGCGAGGCCTCTGTGAAGGCGATCGGCAGCAGGTCGTTGGCGTGGATCACGTCGCCGCCCTGCTGGACGCGCGCGAAGCAGGCGTGATCGGAGACGCGGACCGGCTCGATGCGATCGACCAACCGTGCGAGCCGATCGAGGTGCCAGGGATCGAGACCGGCGGCCGAGCCGAGTGCGAGGCCGACGCCGTGCAGGCTGACGGGATAGTGCGCGCGGGCCTGGTGCAGCACCGCCAGCGCCGCGCCACCGTCGGCGAAGAAGTTTTCGGAGTGAACCTCGACGAAACCGAGCGGCGGCGTGCGGTTCAGCAGTTCGGCGTAGTGGGGCTGGCGCAGGCCGACCCCCACGCAAACATCACTCACTTCTTCATCGCAGCCTTGGCTTCTTCAGCGGACTTGCCGCCGATCTTGGCGCAGGTGCCCTTGGCAACGTAGTTCCATTCGTCGGCGCCCATGGCGTTCTTCGACTGGCCGGCGCACGAGTGCGTGCCCGACAGGTTGGCGCAGTCGTTCGAGCCGGCCTTGGCGATGCCGTAGCACTTTTCCTTGCCGCTGTCTTCGGCAGCATGGGCGGCGGACAGCATGCCCATGGCCATGATGGAAGCGAGGGCAGATGAAGCGATGAGGCGGGTGTTCATGGTCAGGATTCTCCAGGGGTTGTTTGGGCAGGCGTGGATCGCCCCGGGATTGATTTTCGGTGGGCGACGGGCGTTTGTCGAATGCCGCATCGCATCCTTACACGCCGGAGTCTGCAACCGGGGCCTGCCATTCGTGGCCAGGTTCGAACGCACCGAGTTGCCCGAAGGCAGTGTCGTCGATGAGCTCCACGAAACCTGACGAAGGAAAGTTCCACGCGATGCCAAACGCACCTCGTTCACGATGCTCCTTGCGCAGCACCAGCTTCGCCTGCACCGCCTCCGGGAGGTCCGAGATGCGCAGAGCGCCCTTGCCGAGAAGAACATCGATCAGGTCCTCGAGGACCCGCACGAAACTGGCATCCAGATGCCCGAAGCTGTCCGGCTCGGCCTGCTGGATCAGAAAGCGCTGTACGTCAGCGTCCGCGGCGTCGAGGTACTCGGTGGCCTCCAGCGTCGCCGCTCGATGCAGGCTTTCGACCTCGCCATCCGAGCTTCTGTGGACATAGGGCATGCGGACCTCCTGTCGGTTGGGCATTCTTGCGATTGCAGCCTGGTACGGGCCTGTGTCATGCGCCAGCGATTGATCGTGCTGCGATCTGCGGGCAGGGGTTCGTGTTCGACACGCGGCCAGACGCTGGACTGGTCGAAGCTGAAGACGGTTTCGAGATCGTCGCGCAAGGACAGTGCGACAACAAGCGGGTCGATGCAGTCCAGCACCCAGGGGTCCGCAAACGGCCACCCGGCGACGGTCACCATGTGCGGCACGGCCGGTGCCATGCGGTCGGGCCGGCGATAGCGCGAATAGAGCATCCGCACGCCCCGCTGCGGCGCACCGCTGGCGACCAGCAGGAAGAAGTTCGTGATTGCAAAGTCCTCGCAGTCGCCCGCGCCTCGGGCAAGCGTCTCGTAGGGCGTAGCCCACACATCGCCACCCGGCGCCGACGGCGGATCGAGTTCGTATTCGACGAGTCGATTGACCGCGACGTTGACGAACCCGACACGCGAGGCGAGGTCGAGGACGCTCGCTGCGAATGCGAGTTCCTCGAAACGGCGCCGAGCGCGGCGCAAGTCTGCCGAGCCAGGCTCGACAGACGCCGGCTGACCCGCAACGCGGCGCGCCGACATCGACAACCATGCCGTTGCCAGCAACCGGGCGAAGTTCCGCCGGCCAAGACCCGCTCGGCTGGGTGCAACCTCGGCATCGAACAAAGCATGCATGGCGTCATACCGGCGTTGGCGACGATGGTTCAATGAGGGCTTCGCAGGGCTTCACCTCTTCGCGCCCTGAACGTGCCTTGAATGCAGTATCGACCGACCGAGCCTCGATGTCAGCTGTCAAGTCTTACAGGGTGATCGCCACCCTGGATTTCAGACCAGCCCGTACCCCCCGCCGCCCGGCGTCTCGACCACGAACACATCGCCTGGCGCCATCTCGACCGACCCGATGTGGTTCAGCGCCTCGACCCGGCCATCGGCGCGCTCGACACGGTTGATGCCCGGCTGGCCGGCCGCGCCGCCGGCCATGCCGAACGCGCCATGCACGCGCCCGTTCGACAGGATGCTCGCCGTCATCGCCTCCAGGAAACGCACGCGACGCACGCCGCCGTCGCCGCCCCTGAAACGGCCGGCGCCGCCAGAGCCCTTGCGGATCTCATAGCTGTCGAGCCGCACCGGGAAGCGGAACTCCAGCACCTCGGGGTCGGTCAGCCGCGAGTTCGTCATATGCGTCTGCACCACGCTCGTGCCGTCGAAGCCCGGCCCTGCGCCCGAGCCGCCCGAGATGGTCTCGTAATACTGGTGGCGATCGTTGCCGAAGGTGAAGTTGTTCATCGTGCACTGCCCCGCCGCCATCGCGCCGAGCGCACCGTAGAGGGCGTTGGTGATGCAGGTCGACGTTTCGACGTTGCCGGCCACCACCGAGGCCGGCGGATGCGGGTTCAGCATCGAGCCGTCGGGGATGATCACGCGCAAAGGCTTCAGGCAGCCGGCGTTGAGCGGGATGTCGTGATCCACCAGCGTGCGGAACACGTACAGCACTGCGGCCATGCACACCGCCGTCGGCGCGTTGAAATTGTTCGTGAGCTGCGGCGAGGTGCCGGTGAAATCGATCTCGGCGCTGCGCGCGGCCGCATCGACGCGGATCGCCACATTGATCTGCGCGCCGTTGTCCAGCGGCAGCGTGAACGAACCATCTTTCAGCTGCGTGATGACGCGGCGCACCGATTCCTCGGCGTTGTCCTGCACGTGGCCCATGTAGGCTTGCACCACGTCGAGGCCGAATTGATCGACCATCTTGCGCAGCTCCTGCACGCCCTTCTCGTTCGCGGCGATCTGCGCCTTCAGGTCGGCGATGTTCTGCTGCGGGTTGCGCGACGGGTACTCGCCGCTGCGCAGCAGCGCGATGGCCTCGGCCTCCAGCAGGCGGCCACCATCGACCAGCTTGACGTTGTCGATCTGCACGCCCTCTTCCTCGATGTGGGTCGAGAACGGCGGCATCGAGCCCGGCGTCACGCCGCCGATGTCGGCATGGTGACCGCGCGAACCCACATAGAACAGCACGATCTCGTTCGAGTCGTTCCAGACCGGTGTGACCACCGTGACGTCGGGCAGGTGCGTGCCGCCGTGGTACGGGTCGTTGAGCATGTACACGTCGCCGGGCTGCATCGTCCCTGCGTTGCGTGCGACCACGGTCTTGATCGACTCGCTCATCGAACCCAGGTGCACCGGCATGTGCGGCGCGTTCGCGATCAGGTTGCCGGTCGCGTCGAACAGCGCGCACGAGAAGTCCAGGCGCTCCTTGATGTTCACCGAGTACG
>JBDUAG010000643.1:0-2755 GCA_040004785.1 Burkholderiales bacterium
AGACCGAGCAGAAGTACCTCGGCTTCATCAAGGAGCATCTCTCGGCGCGCTACGCGGAGTTCATCGGCAAGGAGATCCAGACCGCGTATCTCGAGAGCTACAGCGAGTACGGCCAGAACATCTTCGACCGCTACGTCACCTACGCCGACTACTGGATCCAGGACCAGGAGTACCGCGACACCGACACCGGCGAGGTCTTCGACCGCGCTTCGCTGAACGCCGAGCTCGAGAAGATCGAGAAGCCGGCCGGCATCAGCAACCCGAAGGACTTCCGCAACGAGATCGTCAACTTCGTGCTGCGCGCGCGCGCCAACAACGCCGGCAACAACCCGGTGTGGTCGAGCTACGAGAAGCTGCGCACGGTGATCGAGAAGAAGATGTTCTCGAACACCGAAGAGCTGCTGCCGGTGATCAGCTTTAACGCGAAAGCGAGTGCCGACGAGGCGAAGAAGCACGAGAACTTCGTCAATCGCATGGTCGACAAAGGCTACACCGCAAAACAGGTTCGCTTGCTGTGCGAGTGGTATCTACGCGTTCGCAAGAGCAGCTGATCGGAGCGGGCTTCCGGAGAACCTTACATGCTCCAGCAGATCATCGATCGGCGCTTGGCGGGCAAGAACAAGTCCATCGGCAACCGCGAGCGCTTCCTGCGCCGTCACCAGGATCAGGTGCGCGACGCGGTGCGGCGTGCCGTCGACGGGCGCGGCATTCGCGACATGGAGCGTGGCGAAGACATCCACATCCCCAAGCGCGACATCAACGAGCCGGCCTTCGGCCATGGCAGTGGTGGCAAGCGCGAAATGGTGCACCCGGGCAACCAGGAATACGTGGCCGGTGATCAGATCGAGCGGCCCAAGGGCGGCGGCGGCAAAGGCAGCGGCAAGGGGGAGGCTGGCGATTCCGGCGAGGGCGAGGACGATTTCGTCTTCCACCTCACCAAGGAAGAGTTCATGCAGATCTTCTTCGACGACCTCGCGCTGCCGCGCATGACGCAGACGCAGCTCGCCGAGACGCCCGAATGGAAGAGCCACCGCGCGGGTTTCGTCAGCGACGGTACGCCGAGCAACCTCAGCGTCGTGCGCTCGATGCGCGGCGCGATCGGGCGACGGCTGGCGATCGGCGCAGGCGCGCGCGGCGAGCTGCGTGAGCTCGAAGAGCAACTCGCGCTGGTGCTGGCGCGCCCGGTCGATATCCGCCGAGAAGCCGAACGCCTCGATCTCGAAGAACGCATCTCCGCGCTGAAAAACCGCCTCGCGCGCATCCCCTACCTGGACCCGATCGACCTGCGTTTCCGCAGCCGGGTCAAGGTGCCGGTGCCGACCACCAAGGCGGTGATGTTCTGCCTGATGGACGTCTCGGGTTCGATGGACGAGGCGCGCAAGGAGTTGTCCAAGCGCTTCTTCATCCTGCTGTACCTGTTCCTGACGCGGCACTACGACAAGATCGACCTTGTCTTCATCCGCCACCACACCCAAGCGCAAGAGGTCGATGAAGAGAACTTCTTCCACGCCCGCGAGACCGGCGGCACCGTGGTGTCCAGCGCGCTGGTGTTGATGGACGAGATCATCAAGGCGCGCTACTCGCCGAGCGAGTGGAACATCTACGGTGCGCAGGCCAGCGACGGCGACAACTGGCACCACGACAGCGGCCGCTGCCGCGAGTTGCTGACCGAGAACCTGCTGCCGGTGTGCCGCTACTTCGCCTACGTGCAAGTGGCCGAGGAAGAGCAGAACCTGTGGGAGGAATACACCCGACTGCAGGAGTCGCACCCGCAGTTCGCGATGCGCAAGGTCAGTTCTGCCGCGCAGATCTACCCGGTGTTCCGCGAACTGTTCAAGAAGGAAGGGGCGACCTCTTGAACCAGGAGATCACATGAGCGGCTTCCCCGGTGAACGTCGGGTCAGCGTTGCGGCGCCGGAACCCTATCCGAACGACCGGCGCAAGGCCGAGCGCGGCCCGTTGCAGGCGCCGAGGCCAGCTGGCCCGCGGCCGAGTTCGCGGCTGCCCGATCCGAGCGACTGGTCGTTCGATCTGATCGAGCAGTACCACGACGCAATCCGCGCGACCGCCTCGCGCTTCGGGCTCGACACCTACCCGAACCAGCTCGAGATCATCACTGCCGAGCAGATGATGGACGCCTACGCGTCGGTCGGCATGCCGGTGAACTACCGCCATTGGAGCTACGGCAAGGAGTTCATCGCCAACGAAAAGAACTACAAGCGCGGCCACATGGGGCTGGCCTACGAGATCGTCATCAACTCCGATCCGTGCATCAGCTACCTGATGGAGGAGAACACCACCGCGATGCAGGCGCTGGTGATCGCGCACGCAGCCTACGGGCACAACAGCTTCTTCAAGGGCAATTACCTGTTCAAGCTCTGGACGGATGCGTCGTCGATCATCGACTACCTCGTCTACTCGAAGAATTACATCGCCGAGTGCGAAGAGCGTCACGGCATGCAGCAGGTCGAGCAACTGCTCGACAGCTGCCACGCACTGCAGAACTACGGCGTCGATCGCTATCGCCGCCCGAGCAAGCTCTCGCTCGCCGAAGAGTCGGCACGCCGCAAGGACCGACTCGAACACGCGCAGTCGCAGGTCAACGACATCTGGCGCACGCTGCCCAAGAAAGCCGAGAAGGCCGATAGCGGCGCCGAGGCGAAGCGTTTCCCGGCCGAGCTGCAGGAGAACATCCTGTACTTCATCGAGAAGAACGCGCCGCTGCTCGAACCCTGGCAGCGCGAGATCGTGCGCA
>JBDUAG010000644.1:0-2749 GCA_040004785.1 Burkholderiales bacterium
CGGCACCAAGCTCAGCGTGCCCGAGGGCAGCATGATGCTGTGGGTCGAGCTGCCGGATCAGCGCAGCGGCCAGGCCGTGTTCGAGACGGCGCTGGCGCAAGGCATCCGCGTTGCGCCGGGCGCTCTGTTCTCGAACTCGAACCGCTTCAACCACTTCCTGCGCATCAGCTGCGGCGCCGCCTTCACGCCCGACACCGACGCGGCGCTGCGGCGGCTCGGCCGCATCGTCGGGCAGGTCTAGCGGACGGTCAAGTCTGCGACCACTTCGTCCGCAACGCGCTCCAGCCGTTCGCGCCGAGCGCGTCGAGCGTGCGCAGGTTGTTCTCGAAGATCGCCTCGGCCTCGGGAAAGGCCTCGACCGCGCGGTCCACGCTCGCCTCGCGCAGCAGATGCAGCGTCGGATAGGGCGCGCGGTTGCTGGCGTTGCCGATGTCGTCGGGCTCGGTGCCTTCAAACTGGTAGTGCGGATGAAAGCTCGCCATCTGCAGCACGCCGTCCAGACCGAGGTCTTCGAGCGCGGCGTCGGCCGCGTCGAGAAAGTCGTTGAAGTCCGCGAAGTCGCCGAGCACGTTCGGGTGAATCAGCAGCGTGGTCTCGATCAGCGCCGGGTCGGCGGCGACGAGCCGCCGCATCTGCACGCACAGCTCCTCCATCAGCACGCGCGGGTCGGCGGTGTCGCTCAGCACGTACTCGATCTGGCCCTTCACCATCGGCGCCTTTGCGAACGGGCACAGGTTCAGCCCGACCACCGCGTGCTCGACCCAGGCGCGGGTCGCGCGGATCGCATCGGTCGTCATGCCGACCGCGGGCCTGTCAGGTAGGCCTTCATCATGCTCACAATCTCGTGTGTGGCCGACTTGAGCGAGACACCCTTGGGCCGCTGCAGCACTGCCGCATGGATCAACCCGTGCGCCGCATGCATCAGCATGTAGGCGGCGAGCTTCAGATCGGTCACGGTGATCTCGTCGCGATGGCGCGCGAGCAGCGCGACGATGCGGTCTTCCATCACGTCGACGTACTTGTCGTGCAGGTCGTTCATGTCCATGTCGCCGAGCTGCTGCTCCAGCACGCGGTGCAGATCGGCATCGACGCGGTGTGCCTCGACGGTGGCCTCGATCAGACCGGTGAGCGCATCAATCAACGTCGCGTCCATCGCCTTGTTCAGCGCGTGCCGGATCACCGCCATCATCTGATCGCCATGGCGCGCGCGCAGCGCCGAGACCAGCGCCTCCTTGTTCGGGAAATACTGGTACAGCGAGCCGACGCTGACGCCAGCGCGATCGGCGACCGCATTCGTACTCGCCGCCGCGAAGCCCTGCTCGATCAGAATGCGAGCCGTGCCGTCGAGGATCGCGGTCACGGTGGCCTGCGAGCGCGACTGGCGCGGCGCCTTGCGGGGAGAAGTCTGGGGAGTCATGGCGGCGTCGGGGTCGAATTGAAATGCGAGTAGGCAATGCGAGTAAAAGCTCGCATAGTGTGGGCTTCACGGCGAACGCCGTCAAGCACTTCAGGGGCTCCGCATGCGTCACGACCCGCACCGTCACCAACGCACCTTCTTCATGCTGCTCAAGGCCACGCCGCAGTGGCGCGCGCTCGATGCCGACGCGCAGCGCGCCGTCTTCGACGAGGCGCTGATGAGCGTCTTCAACGGCTACCCGGAGTTGCGCATGAGCCGCTTCAACGCCGGCGCGTTTCACGGTCGCTGCACGCATGTGATCGTGTGGACGCTGACCGACGGCGCCGACGCCTGGCAGTACGAGGCTGCTGTCGAGGGGCTGCACGCGCGGCCCTTCTTCGCCGCGCCGCTGTTCGAGATCATGGACGTGATCCCGGGTGTCGAAGACGACGCGGATGAGTTGCATCCGATCGAGGCGTTCGCGGTGTGAGCGCGAGGGCCCGCAGTTTCACGAACGCCAGGCCGGCCATGACCGCGTCGTTCAACGCATCGTGCGCGTCCTGCTGCGGCAGCGCGAGGTCGCTCATCATCGTCGCGAAGCGCAGGTCGATCGTCCCGCCGCGCTGGGGCGCCGGCAGCTGGCGATTCTTGAAGTCGTAGTACATGGCCGAGACTTCGATCTTCGGCTGCGGCAGCCGCAGCCCAAGCAGCGGCCAGATCTCCTTGTTGAGCATGGCGATATCGAACTCGAGGTAGTACCCGACGAGCGGCCGGCTGCCGATGAATTCGAGCAGCAGGCGCATCGCCTGCGCAGGCTCCAGCCCGTGCGCCACATCACTTTCGCGCAGCCGGTGCACGCGCATGCTGGCCACCTTCAACGCGCGCTCGGGCCGCACCAGCAGCTCCAGCCGCTGGCTCGTCAAGAGGCGGTTGCCGACGATGCGCACGGCGCCGATCGAGATGATCTGGTCGCGACGCACGTCCAGGCCGGTGGTCTCGCAGTCCAGCGCGACCCATTCGTCGTCGGGGGGCGCGTCGAACATGAACGAGAAGCGCGTGTCGGCGAGGTGGTAGAGCAGCCAACCGCGGCGCAGGGCGTCCAGCCAACGCCTCACGCCGTCTCCAGGTGGAATTGGTTCCGAACCATGGCCTTGAAGCGCTTCACCACCGCAAGCGCATCCTTCATCAGGTTGCGCTCGAGGCTGCTCAGCCTGTCGATCTGCACGCCGCCGCTGACCGCGCCTGCGGCATCGAGTTCGGCCAGGCCGGCCTTGAGCTTCAGCCCCATCAGGAAGTGCAGGCTGTCGACCAGGTCGGTCGCGAATTCGGCCCGCAGGCGGCCCTTCGCCACCA
>JBDUAG010000645.1:0-2747 GCA_040004785.1 Burkholderiales bacterium
CGTCGACACGTCGGCGAGACGCTCCGGATCGCGCGCCACGACGGTCACCCGCGCCTTCTGCGCCACCAGCGCTTCGACGATGCCGAGCCCGAGCCCGCGGCTGCCGCCGGTGACGAGCGCTCGCTGGCCTTCCAGTGTTTTCATGCGGACTCCTCGGTGCCGATGTTCACGGCGTGACCCGGCTCACACCGACCGGCCGTCAAAATGCGTGACCGGGATGGCCTGCAGGTCGATTCCTTCGAGGCAACGGATGTTGATGGCCGCCATCGCCTCACCGGACGGCGCCGTGGCTTCGCCGTAGGGGTGAACGCCGCAGGTGGCGCAGAAGCGGTGCTTGATCGCGTGTTTGTTGAACAGGTAGGTGCTGGCGTTCTCGTCGGGCGTGAGCAGGTGCATCGCACTGCGCGGCACGAACCACATCAGCGAGCCCTTGCGCTGGCACATGGAGCAGTTGCAGGACATGGCCGAGGCGATGTCGCCCTCGGCCTCGAATTTCACCCGGCCGCAGTGGCAGCTTCCTTGGTAGCGCATGTCAGGCTCCCTTCATGTCGAGGCGAAGAAACTCGTCGAGCTTGGCGAGGAAGGGCACCCAGCCCCGCTCGTGGTTGGCACGGGCTGCGGCATCGAAGAAGCGGTCGTGCACGAAACTCAGTTCGGTGCCGTCGTCCAGCGGCTTCAGGTCGATGCTGACGCGCGAGACGCGCTCCGGCGTGCTCTTCCAGGCCCAGGTGAACACCAGCCGGCGCCGGGACACCACCTCCTGGTAGACGCCCGAGACTTCGTGGGTGTCACCGTCCGGCGTGCTGAACGCAATGCGGTAACGCCCGCCGGCGCGCAGGTCGATCTCCGCCGTGGTGACCGAGGGCGTCGCGCCGTGGCCGAACCACTGGCTCAGCGCTTGCGGCTCGGTCCACGCACGCCAGACTTTTTCGGGGGCGACCGGGTAACGGCGCCGGATGCTGAGCTGGGTCGGTTCTTGCTGCCGGGTGGTTTCCATGGTGTCAGTTCCTCCTGCTGATAGAGATAGCGTCCGAGTGCGTCGAGTTGGTCGGTCCAGAAGCGTTCGTAGCGCGCGATCCACAGGGCCGCCGCCTGCATGGGTGCCGCGTCGAGCTCGCAACGCACGACCCGCCCTTCCTTCGAGCGCGCGATCAGCCCGGCCGCCTCCAGGACGGCCAGGTGCTTCATGAAGCCGGGCAGCGACATGTCGTGCGGCTGCGCCAACTCGCTGATCGAGACGCTGCCGCTGCCGAGTTGCGCCAGCACGCTGCGACGCGTCCCGTGCGACAGGGCCGCGAACACGGCATCGAGATCGGACTCCATATTGTTAACCATTATGTTAAGTGTTAGCCGGGGCGATCGACTTGTCAAGGCTTCGGCCTCGAGGAGTTTTTGACGACCGAAGACGTTCCAACTGCACACCGGGCGGATCAGAGCGCGCGTCTTGACGCTTCGGATGGGCTTACGATCGCCAGCGCGCCGGGCAAGGGCCGAGCCAGCCGGTTGCCAGGGTGATCCTCGAGGAGAGCGATGAAATTGCGAGAGCAGATGGTCGTGATCGAGGCGGGCGAATCCTCGCCAGCGCAGCAGCGCTTGCGTTCGGCGAGGTTCGCCCGTGCGTTCGTCGGGTGGGCGGCGGGCCTGTTGCTGGCCCTCGTCCTCTCGCCGGCCGCGCGGGGTCAGGGCGTGCGGGTCAGCGACGCCGGGGCGATCGGAATCGAACGCGCCGGCGAGGCAGCGTCGCACGGCTCGCCGGCCGCCGATCCCGCGTCACCGCTGGGCAGCTATGCACAGCTGCTCGACGAGGTCCCCGGCCAGGTTCTGACGATCGAGGAAGCGCGCGCACGCCTGGCGGCGGGCGACTTTCAGCGCTCGACGGCCGCGGTGCCGAACCTCGGCAACCGCGCACCGCCGCGCTGGATGCACCTCGACATCGACAACCCCGGCACGGTGCCGCTCGCCTACCGCCTCTACATTGCCGAGGGCTGGGCCGACCGCCTGGACGTCTGGCTGTTCGTGCCCGCCGGCGCAACCCAGCACTGGCTGGCGGGTGACGACCGCTCGCCGTCGCGTTTCCTGCGCATGGGCCTCGGCTTCGGCTTCGACGCCCTGTTGCCGCCCGGGCACAGCAAACTCTTCGTGCGTGCCGACAGCATCGACTCCGTGGCGCTGGCCCTGCGCCTGATCCCACGGGCACAGACCGGCGAGATCGAGGGCGCGGCGCAGCAATGGATGGGCCTCGTGCACGGCTTCCTGCTCGCCCTGGTGGCCACCTATGGGCTGCTGTGGCTGGCGCTGCGCGAGACGAACCTGCTGCGCTACGTCGCTTACGTCGGCAGCTACCTCTACATGCACGTCGCGTATTCCGGCCTGGCCGCCAGCGCGGTCTGGCCGAATTCGCCGCAGGTGGCGCAGTTCGCGATCCTGATCGGCATGGTCTTGTTCTCGAGCTCGGGGCTGTGGTTCGCACGGGCCTTCCTCGGGTTGGCCGATTTCGCCCCCCGGACCGACCGGGTCGTCGCCTGGATCGTCCGCATCGCGTTGGCCTCGATGACGGTCTGCGTTCTCGGCAACTGGAAGGCCGTCGCGGTCGACCTCGCGTTTGCCTACATCATGCTGTTCACCTTTGCGATGGCCGGCCTCGGTATCCTCGGCGTCCGCCATGGTCGCGCGCAGGCGCCGATCTTTTTCGCGGCGACGCTGCTCAGCATGGCCGGCGCCCTGACGACGACGCTGGCCGTGATGGG
>JBDUAG010000646.1:0-2739 GCA_040004785.1 Burkholderiales bacterium
ACCGGGCCGAAGGTCTCCTGCAGCGCGACCGTCATCTCCGGGCGCACGCGGTCGAGCACCGTCGGCGAGTACAGCGCGCCCTGGCGTTGGTTGCCGACCAGCAGGCGCGCGCCCTGCGCGATGGCTTCATCGACGCGGGACTCGAACAGGCGCGCCGCTGCCTCGTCGATCACCGTGCCCATCTCGACCGACGCATCGCTCGGGTCGCCGAAGCGCCAGGCCTTGGTCTTCTCGACCACCAGGTCGGTGAAGCACGCCGCCACCGATTCGTGAACCAGCATCCGCTTCACCGCGGTGCAGCGCTGGCCGGAGTTCTTGTACGAGCCTTGCACGGCGAGCGTGGAGGATTCGTCGAGGTCGGCGTCCTCCATCACGATGATCGGATCGTTGCCGCCGAGCTCCAGCACCATGCGCTTGTAGCCGGCGGTGCGTGCGATGTATTTGCCGATCGCGACGCCGCCGGTGAAGGTGACCAGGTCGACATCGGCATGCGTGATCAGCTCGTCGGCGATCTCGCGCGGGTCGCCGGTGAGGACGGACAACATCTCCGGTGGCAAGCCCGCTTCGTACAGAAGATCGGCGAAGAGCAGCGCGGAGAGCGGCACCTTCTCGGACGGCTTCAGCACCATCCGGTTGTTGGTCGCGATGCTCGGCACGACCTTGTGCGCCACCTGGTTCATCGGGTGGTTGAAGGGCGTGATCGCGGTGATGACACCGAGCAGCGGGTCACGCTGCGTGTAGACGCGACGCTTCTTGCCGTGCGGCGTGAGGTCGCACGAGAAGATCTGGCCGTCGTCCTTCAGGCATTCATTGGCGCCGAACACCAGCACGTCGGCGACGCGGCCGGCTTCGTAGGTCGCATCCGTGATGCTGAGGCCGGACTCGGCGCTGATCAGCGACGCGATCTGTGCGGTGCGCTCGCGCACCAGCACCGCGGTCTTGTTCAGGATGTTGGCGCGCTCGAAGCGCGTCAGCCTGGATTTGTAGGCCTTCGCGATCGCGAACGCCTGATGTACCTCGGCCAGGGTGGCCTTGGGCACGCTGGCGATTGCCTGGTTGGTGAACGGGTTGTGGACGACGATGCAGCGGTCGCCGTTGCGGTCCATGCCGACTTTTTCGCCCGCAATCCGCATCCCGTGGTTCTTGACGGTGTCGCTCATGCTCATTGCGCCAGAAGGTTATTGCACAAGATTGAGCGCCAGATCGAACGCGTCGAAGTTGCGCCAGCGGCGCTGCGGGTCGAGGGCGCTGGTCTTGCGGTTCAGGATCAGCGGCACGCGCTGCTCAGAGACGCCGCCGTGCGAGCGCAGCGGCGCGTCCAGCGCCGTCAGATCATGACGCGCTGCGGCCGTGCCGATCACCGTGGAACGCTCGGAGACGACGACGATGTCGCCGATGCGATCGGCCGGAAGCTCGAAATGCTCGGCAGCCTGGGCGCGCATCCACACCGATTCGATGCCGCGCTGCGCAGCGATGCGCTTGACGAGCGCGGGGGTGTCCACGTCGCTCGGCAAATAGACCGTGGCGAACGAGCCGAGCGCGCCGTGGTGCACCACATACGGGTCGGTGATCGGCAGGATCACGCGAGCCCGGCCGGGCGCCGGGCCGTTCCCAAGCCCGGCCGCACCCCCTCGGGGGGCAGCGACCGAAGGGAGCGCGGGGATTGTCATGTCTACCCCGAGCCAGCCGTCGAGCACGTCCTGCAGGTAGATCACGTCGGGTTGCGCGTCCATCCGCGTCTTCGCGTTCATGCCGTGATCGGCGGTGAGCGCGATCACGCAGCCCATCGCGTCGAGCTGGCCCAGGTAGTGGTCCATCATCTTGTAGAAAGCGTCGGCCCCTTCCGTGCCGGGTGCGTGCTTGTGCTGGACGTAGTCGGTGGTGGACAGGTACATCACGTCGGGCTTGCTCGGGCGGCGCATCAGCTTGACGCCGGCGGCGAACACGAACTCCGACAGCTCCGCGCTGTAGACCGACGGCACCGGCATGCCGACCAGCTCGAGCACGTTGGCGATGCCGTTCTCGGCAACCGTGGCTTCGTCGGCCTTCTCGGCCGAGAAGCAGATGCCCTTCATGCCGTGGCCGAGCAGCTTGCGCAGCTTGTCCTTCGCAGTGACGACCGCGACCGAGCGCCCCGCATCGGCCAGCGCGGCGAGCAGCGTCGGCGCGCGCAGCCACTTCGGATCGTTCATCATCACTTCGGTGTTGGTCGCGACGTCGAACAGGTAGTTGCCGCAGATGCCGTGCACCGAGGGCGGGGCGCCGGTGACGATCGAGAGGTTGTTCGGGTTCGTGAAGCTCGGGATCACGCAATCGGCGATCAGCACCGTGCCTTCGGTCAGCACCTTCTTGAGCCAGGGCATCTGGCCGTGCGCGACGGCCTGGGCGATGTAGTCGGGCTCGCAACCATCGACGCAGACGACGACGACCGGGCGCGTCGGGAGCCGATAGGAACGTTGATTGACCGTGATCATGAGGTGGCGCTCCCCGGCTGATGGCCTTGCTGTTGCCGCAGGTTGTTCTTGATCGTGCGTTCCTTGCTTTCGATCACATGATCGAACATCGCCTTGCCGGCGGCTTCCGGGTCGCCGGAGGCGATCGCCTTGACGATCTGGCGGTGCTCGTTGGCCGAGATCGGCATCAGCCAGCCATCGGCCAGATTGAGCCGGCGGAACAGGCTCAGTTCCTTGATCAGCTTGCGGTAGATCGCGGTCAGCTTGCTGTTGCCGGCGAGCTCGA
>JBDUAG010000647.1:0-2735 GCA_040004785.1 Burkholderiales bacterium
CCAACGACGCCTCAATCGTCAGGCTCGTCGGCGCCATGATGCTGGAGCAGAACGATGAGTGGTCGCTCAACCGGCGTTACATGCTGCTTGAGGGCCTGCAAACGCTAAGCGATACTGTTCCCACTCGGCTGTCCGCTGTGGCTCGCTGAGTACCGCGTGTCTCAGCCTGTCCGGGCTGTGGACCTACACCACGCGATGGGACACGACCGAGTGAAATACCACATCCGAGATTCCAGATCGCGACCATGTCGTTGCGCCAAGCCTGGAGACTCTCGTCGGGCGCGCGGCTCACGTTCTCGAACGGGCCATACCTTTCGTCGTTGAGCTTGGATATGTAGCTGGCCGCCGTTTGGCGCTGGGCACGCGCCCAGCGCCCCTGCCGACCGCTACTTCGCCAGAGCCGCGACCTCCGCAGCGCTCAAGGCTCCCACCTCGACCCGGAAGCCCTGGATGCGGCCGTCGAACGGCGAATGCCCCCAGTCGCGGCCCAGGAAGGCGACCTGATCGCCCACCTGGCGCGGCGACAGCAGGATGTTGTCGGACCGCGCCGCCTCCTTGCCGTCGACATAGAGCCGCCCCGTGCTGCCCTGCAGCGTGACCGCCAGATGCACCCAGCGCCGCGTGGGCATGGACCACGGCACGCCCACGTTCTGCTCGTCGTTGAACCCCGCGCCGCTGATGGAGAACTGCAGGCCCACGCGGCTCTTGGGCACGAGGCGCAGGTAGGAATAGCCGTCGTTCCCGGCGAAGAACATGGAGCAGTCCGTGCGCAGCGAATTGGCATAGGCCCACATGGACAGGGTGAAGTCGTCCAGGTTGCTGAAGATCCCCGGCGGCAGTTGCAGGCCCGAGGACTCGCCGTCGAAGGCGACGGCCTTGTCGTTGCGCCGCCCCTCGCCCCACGTGGCGGCGTCCAGCAGCTTGCCTTCGATGGTCGTCCAGTCGCCCGCCGGACTCTGCAGCGTGCCGACGGCCACCGTGCCGTTGGCGCCGTCCAGCGGCATCGAGAAGCGGGCCTCGCCAGGAACGGCCACCCGCACCGTGTTCGAGTTCGCGCCAGCGCCACCGCTGCCCAGGGCCGTGACCTGGTAGAACCAGATGCCGTTGGGTGGCGCGTCGGTGTGGGTGAGCAGGTCACTCGCCTTCAGCGTGGTCAGCGGAGTGAACGGGCCGTTCGCCGTCGCGCCACGTTTGACGACGTAGGACTCCGCCACGGCGCTGCCCCACCACGACAGCAGGGCGCGGCCATCGCGCAGATAGGCCGTGAGGCCGGACGGGGGCTTCATCGGTCCGGCATAGGCGGGCCTGCGGTGCGTGAGCGTCGCGTACGCCACGTCGTCGCTGCTGCCCCCGTAGTTGGGCTCGCACCACTCCACCATGCGCGCGACGTTCGGCGCGGCCAGCCCCATGCGGTTGACGTAGTGGTTGTAGATTGGCTCCCAGGCATTGCGGCGGTGCTGGAACGACTGATTCACTTGCGTCCACCGGGAGGGGTGGGGTTCGGGCGGGTTCTGCTCCGCCGCATAGGGCATGGCGTACACATTGCCGCTCTCGTCCTTCAGGTTGGAGCGCGCCACGTACTCGGCCGCCGCGAGGAAGCGGTTGTTGTACATCCCGTACAGGTCGTCGCCCTGGTTCCAGGCCATCTCCAGCAGGTCGCCACCAAGCGACATGCCCAGCGTCGAATGCCCCTGGTCGCGGCCACTCTCCTCCCACTGACCCAAATGACCCGGGTGCATGTAGTAGACGCTATGCACGATGGAGCCGTTGCCGAACGTGGCCCACTTGCCCCGGTTGTTCCCCGCGTAGTAGTCGCAGGCCTGCCTGTACAACTCGGGCCGGTCGCAGAACACGCCGATGGCCATGGCGCCGCACAGCGAGGCGAGGTCCCAGTTGGCGTGCGAGCCGAGGGAGACCTTGTTGAGAAACCCCGAGCAGATGCCGCCGAACACATCCAGCATCATCTGCTGGAAGCGCTTCACGCTCTCCGGCGCCCAGCCGGGATAGGTGCGCAGGATCTCGCCGATCTGCGCAAACTGGTGGCCCTGGATGCCGGCCAGCAGGATGTAGGTGTGGTCGTCGTGGGCGGTCGATCCCGGCGGTACGGTCGCGACCTCCTTCAGCGTATTCGCCCAGGCGTCCAGGAACTCCACCGCCTTGTCGGCGTAGCGAGTGTCCTGAGACAGCTTCCAGCGCAGCGTCAGGAACCAGGCGCGATCAAGGTCGACGTACAGCGCGTTCTTGCTGTTGTCTTGCCGGTAGACGGCCGGCAGCGGGTAGGGCCTGGTGTCCAGTGTGGAGAAGCGGTCGGCGCACAGCTGGTTCCACCACTTCGTCCACGGCTGGTCGCCGGCGGCGATGTGGGCGCGGATGCGTGCAAAGTCGGGTTCCGTGACGAGCAGGCCGGGATGCTGGAAGACGCCAGTGACGGAGGCGGGCTGAACTTGGGCGGGTTCGGGTGTCGCAGGAGCCGCAGGGGCCGGCGTTGCGGGCGCCGCAGCCGGCGGGGGCCCGCTGGGCGCGGCGGTTTGGGTGGCACCCGGCGCACCCGCCTGCGCGCCCCGCTCGGAGTCAGTCGCAGACGCCTGCTGCTCTACCCCGCCGCCACAGGCCGGCAACAGAGGCATCAACGGAAACAGGCTCAGGCCCAGGGACAAGGCACGCCGGGCGGGGCTGGCCGGTTCGTCGGCAGCCAGGATGGGGTCGGGTGTCGTCGACATGTCGGTCGGTGGCAT
>JBDUAG010000112.1:0-9143 GCA_040004785.1 Burkholderiales bacterium
GGCGCGGGTGACCGTCGTGGCGCGCGATCCGGAGCGTCTCGCCGACGTGTCGACGCGCCTCGGCGTCGATGTGATCGCCGGCGACATCACGGACGGCGGGCTTGCCCGGCGCGTCCTGCACGAGGTTCGACCGTTCGTGCTCGTGCTCAACGCCGGTGCGACGCCGCCGATGGGCGCGCTGGACGAGCTCAACTGGGAGGACTTCAGCCGAGCGTGGGATGTCGACGTGAAGGCGGGCTTTCATTGGCTGCAGGAGGCCTTGCGCCTGCCGCTGCCACCGGGCAGCCGCGTGATCATCGGATCCAGCGGTGCGGCGGTGAACGGCTCGCCGCTGTCCGGCAGCTACGCCGGCGCGAAGCGAATGCTGTGGCTCCTCGCCGGCTACGCGAACGGGATCGCGGCCGAGCGCGACCTCGACATCCGCTTCCAGGCGATCCTGCCGCAGCAGATCATCGGCGACACCGACCTCGGCCGCGCGGCAGCCGAGGCCTACGCGCGGCGCAAGGGTGTCAGCCCGCAGGCGTTTCTCGCCACGTTCGGCGCGCCGATGTCACCGCGCCAGGTCGGCGACCACGTGGTGGCCCTCCTCACCAATCCGCGCTACACGACGGGCGTGGCGTTCGGCCTGAAGGGCGACCGCGGCATCGTGCCGCTCGACGGCTGACCTGTCGTCGGAACTCCGTCTCGAACGTCGACGGCCATCGGCGTGCCGAGGCGGGCGCGTTCGAGCAGGTTCATCGCGAACCGGATGAGGTCTCCGACGGCGTGGCGTGCTGTGGTCACTGCAGGCTCGCTGAAGCGAGTGGGCGCAACGCCCGAAGTTGTTCGAAATCGAAATGAGTTGGGGTCAGCCCGGTGGTGTGCCGCCCCGAGCTTGGGCAAAGTGCAACGCAGTCTGCTTCATTCCACCATTGCTCATCGCCAGAGGCATCCATGACCCCACGCAGAACCCTGATCGCCGGCCTCACGGCCGCCGCACTGAGCCTGGTCGCAGGCGCCGCGATGGCAGTCTGGCCGGAGCGCCCCATCACGCTGATCGTGCCGTGGGGCGCAGGGGGTGGCACGGACGCCACCGCACGCATCATCGGCTCGCTGCTCGAGAAGGAGATGGGCCAGCCCGTCAACGTCGTGAACCGCACTGGCGGCAGCGGCGTCGTCGGGCACCAGGCGATCGCCTCGTCCGCACCCGACGGCTACACGATCGGGCTGATCACGGTCGAGATCAGCATGATGCACTGGCAGGGGCTGACGGACCTGTCGGGCGCGTCGTACACGCCGATCGGCCTGGTCAACATCGACCCGGCCGGTCTGCAGGTGCGGGCCGATTCGCCGTACAAGACCGCCAACGATCTCATCGCTGCGATCAAGGCCAACCCGGGCAAGTTCAAGGCATCGGGAACGGGTCAGGGCGGCATCTGGCACCTGGCGATCGCGGGTCTGCTGAAGGACATGAAGGTCGACCCCGCGGCGGCGCCGTGGGTGCCGTCCAACGGCGCGGCCCCGGGGCTCCAGGATCTGGTTGCCGGCGGCGTCGAGGTCGTGCCGTGCTCGCTGCCCGAGGCGCGCTCGCTGATCGACGCCGGCAAGGTCAGGAGCCTCGCGGTCATGAATGACACGCCGGCCGCGCTGTACCCGAACGTGCCGACGCTGAAGGCGGCCACCGGCAGCGACTGGCGCATCGGCGCGTGGCGCGGCATCGCGGCGCCCAAGGGCGTGCCGGCCGATGTGCGCGACAAGCTCGTCGCAGCCATCAAGAAGATCGCGGCGAGCAAGGACTACACCGACTTCATGGCCAGCCGCGGCTTCGGCGTGACCTACCAGGGCCCGGACGACTTCGGCAAGTTCATGGCCAAGGCCGATGCCGATCTCGGCGCGACGATGAAGGCCGTCGGCATCGCGAAGTAGGGCCGCGGCATGAAATTCAACGACACGGTGTGGGGCGCCGTGCTGGTGGCGCTTGCGGCGGCCTTGCTGTGGCACGTGCGGGGGTTTCCGACCATGCCGGGGCAGCACGTCGGGCCGGCCGCGTTGCCGACCGGGCTCGCGATCGGGCTCGGCCTCTGCGGGGCCATTCTGCTGGTGCGAAGCCTGCGCGCCAGCGCGCGCCGCGGGCGCTGGGTCGAGCTGCCGGAGTGGTTCGCGTCGCCACCGCAAGTGCGCGCGTTCGGCGTGCTGGTCGGTGTCAACCTGCTGTACCTGTTCGGCGTGCAGAAGCTCGGCTTCGTGATCGTCGGTGTGGTCTATCTGGCAGCATTGATGTGGGCGCTGCGCGTGCGTCCGTCCCGTGCCCTGCCGATCGCGATCGTGATGACGCTGTTGATCCACTACTGCTTCTACAAGCTGCTGAAGGTGCCCTTGCCTTGGGGCGTGCTTCAGCCCCTGGCCTGGTAGCACCTGAAAGGGCGCGCGATGAGTTCAGCCTGGCTGCAGGCCTTCCAGATGGTGTTCGAGCCGTACAACATCCTCGTGATGCTCGGCGCATCGATGTTCGGCCTGTTCGTCGGCGCCGTGCCGGGGCTGACCGCGACGATGGCGACGGCGCTGCTCGTGCCCGTGACCTTCTTCATGGCGCCGATCCCCGCCATCGCCACGATGGTCACCGCCACGGCGATGGCGATCTTCTCCGGCGACATCCCCGGTTGCTTGCTGCGCATGCCGGGCACGCCGGCGTCGGCCGCGTACACCGACGAAGCCTACGCGATGACGCGCAAGGGCATGGCCGAAGTGGCGCTCGGCGCCGGCCTGGTGTTCTCGGCCGTGGGTGGCCTGTTCGGCACCGCGGTGCTGATGCTGGCGGCGCCCACGCTGGCCGAGTTCGCGCTGAAGTTCAGTTCGTTCGAGTACTTCTGGCTCGTGCTGATGGGCCTGACCTGCGCCGTCTTCATCTCGAGCGACCGGCCGCTGAAGGGGCTCGTGACCCTGTTCCTCGGTCTGCTGATCGCGTGCGTCGGTCTCGGCAACCCGGCGGCCTACGCGCGCTTCACCTTCGGCAACACCGACCTGCTCGGCGGCATCGGCCTGGTGTCGATGATGATCGGCATGTTCGCGGTCTCGGAGATCATCCGCTACGTCGTCGACACCGCGCCCGAGGCGTTGATCGTCGAGGCCAAGGTCGGCAACGTCTTCAAGGGCATGTGGGGCCTGGCAGTCAAGTACCCGGTGCAGATCCTGCGCGGTAGCGTGCTCGGCACCATCGTCGGCGCGCTGCCCGGCGCGGGCGCGGACATCGCGGCCTGGATGTCGTATGCGATGAGCAAGCGTTTCTCGAAGGAGCCCGAGAAGTTCGGCACCGGCCACGTCGAGGGCATCGTCGAGAGCGGCTCGGCCAACAACAGTGCACTGGCCGGCGCGTGGATACCTGCGCTCGTGTTCGGCATCCCCGGCGACTCGATCACCGCGATCGTGATTGGCGTGCTCTACATGAAGAACATGAACCCGGGGCCGACCTTGTTCACCACGAATCCGCAGAACATCTACGCGGTCTTCCTGCTCTTCATCGTCGCGAACCTGATCATGCTGCCGCTCGGCTGGCTGTGCATCAAGGTCGCCAAGCGGATCCTGAAGGTACCGCGCGACGTGCTGATGCCCGTGATCATGCTGTTCTGCGTGGTCGGCTCCTTCGCGATCAACAACACCGCCTTCGACATCGGCGTGATGCTGGTGGCCGGCCTCGCCGCCTACGTGCTCGAGGCCAACGGCTTCCCGATCACGCCGCTGATCCTCGGGGTCGTGCTCGGCGGCATGCTCGAGGAGAATCTGGTCTCATCGCTGATCAAGTCCGACGGCAACCCGCTCGCGTTCTTCGGCCGGCCGATTGCGGCGACGCTGGGCGTGGTGACGTTGCTGATCTGGGCGTCGCCGCTGCTGAAGCGCCGCCGGATGGGCGCTGGTCAGCCGACGATGTAGGCGCGCCGCACCGACGCGCCATCGGAAGGCGGTGCTCATATGCCCAGCTGCCTCGCGGCCAGTTCCTTCATGATCTCCTCCGCGCCACCGCCGATCATCATCACCTTGACCTCGCGGTAGATGCGCTCGCTCTTGGTCCCGCGCATGTAGCCCATCCCGCCGAGGATCTGCACCGCGGCGTCGGCGCACCACTGCATCGTCTGCGTCGCGTGGTTCTTCAGCAGGCAGAGTTGCGCCACCCACTCGGGCCCGGTGTCCTGCGCGTCGAGCCGCGCGACCATCGCATCGAGCCACGCGCGCGTGCTGGCCAGGCGCATGCGCATGTCCATCAGCTTGTGGCGCGTGACCTGGTGCTCGACGAGTGGCGTGCCGAAGGTCTGGCGCTGGCGTGCCCAGTCCAGCGCCTCGTCGAAGCAGACCTGCGCGAACGCGAGTGCGCCGACCGCCATCAGCAGGCGCTCGCCGTTGAAGTTCTCGATGACCATGCGAAAGCCCGCGTTCTCGTCGCCGATCAGGTGATCGATCGGCACCCGGCAGCGATCGAAGTGGAGCTGCGCGGTGTCGCTGCACCACCAGCCCATCTTGTCCAGCGGCGTGCGCGTGAGGCCGGCCGCGTCGCCGGGCACCGCGATCAGCGAGATGCCGGACGCGCCTTTGCTGCTGGTGCGCACGGCCAGCGTGATCCAGTCGGCGCGCATCCCCGACGTGATGAAGGTCTTGTCGCCGTCGATGATCCAGTGGTCGCCGTCGCGCGTGGCCGTGCAACGCAAGCGCGCGACGTCGGAGCCGCCGGACGGCTCGGTGATCGCGAGCGCGGCGATCTTCTCGCCGGCGAGCACTGGCGGGATCACGCGCTGCTTCAAGGCCTGGCTGCCGTGCATGACGATGGGTGGCAGCCCGATGTTGTGCGAGAACAGGCTCGCCATCAGCCCGCCGCTGCCGGCGCGCGCGATCTCTTCGGTTGCGATCAGGCGAAACGTGGTGTCGGCCGGCGTGCCGCCGTAGGCCTCGGGGTAGCCCAGGCCGAGCAGGCCGAGCTCGGAGGCGCGTCGGTAGAGTTCGCGCGGAAAGGCGCCGGCCTCGTCCCACGCGTTGACATGCGGGGCGATCTCGGCCGCGACGAACGCGCGCACGTTGTCGCGAAAGAGTTCATGGTCGGCATTCATCGTCATGCCACCGTCTCGATCAGCACCTGTCGCGCCGCGACCTGATCACCGACACGCGCGTGCAGCGCGGCCACGGTGCCGGCGAACGGCGCGACTATTCTGTGCTCCATCTTCATCGCCTCCATCACCAGCAGCAGCGCGCCGGCCTGCACCGGTGCGCCCGCCGCGACGAGCACCTGCGTGACGCGGCCGTGCATCGGGGCCCGCAGCGCGCCGGCCGCCGCGGCCGCGCTCGCGGTGGCGCCGACCAGGCGCTGGTCCTGCACGAACAGTTCGACGCCGTCGCTCAACCACCAGGCATCGATGCCGTCGTGCACCGCGCGTGCCGAGACGGGCCGGCCATCGACGATCGCGTGCACCATCGAACGGCTGTCGCGCGCCAGGCCCGTGATGTGGTGCGTGTACTCACCGCAGCGCGCGGTCAGCGCATCGGGCGTGCCCGCGAGCTGCCAGGCCTCGGTGCGCTCGGCGATGCGCAGCGGCGCGGTCGTCGCGATGCGGTTGGACGAGGTCCAGCCGGCCCACAGCGCCGGCGGTGCGGCGGGTGCAAGCGTGGCGTTCGCGGCGGCGATCAGCGCGCGCAACGCGCTGCCGGCGCCGCTTGATCTTGCGGCGTTGTCGCCGAAGTGTTCGGCGAGGAAAGCGGTCGTCACCCGATCCCCCGCGAACGACGGATGCCTGAGCACACGCGCCAGGAAGCCCCGGTTCGTCGTGAGGCCAAGGCACACGGTGCGGTCCAGCGCATCGGCGAGCTGGTGGATCGCGGCATCGCGGCTCGGAGCGTGCGCGATCAGCTTGGCGAGCATCGAGTCGTAGAACGGGCTCACCGTGCAGCCGCTGGCGAGCGCGTGGTCGCAGCGCACGCTGCGCGGCGGGTGCCAGTGGCGCACCGTGCCCGCCTGCGGCAAATAGTCGTGCGCCGGGTCTTCGGCGCACAGGCGCACCTCGAGAGCAACGCCGCCGCGCTCGTAGCGCGCGAGCGCCTCGTCCTGCGCGAGCGGCAGGGGCTCGCCGGCAGCGATGCGGAGTTGCCACTCGACCAGGTCGACGCCGACCAGCGCCTCGGTCAGCGGATGCTCGACTTGCAGGCGCGTGTTCATCTCCATGAACCAGAAGCTGCCGTCGGCATCGAGCAGGAACTCGACCGTGCCGGCACCGACATAGCCGACCTCGCGCACAACCGCGACGGCGACCTCGCCCATGCGCCAGCGCAGCGCGGGCGAGACGGCGGGCGAGGGCGCCTCCTCGATGATCTTCTGGTGGCGGCGCTGCACCGAGCAGTCGCGTTCGCCAAGGTGGATCACGCCGCCGTGCGTATCGGCGAAGACCTGGATCTCGACGTGGCGCGGGGCGAGCAACGCGCGCTCGATCAGCAGCCGCGCATCGCCGAACGCGGCGAGCGCCTCGGCCGCGGCGCTGGCCAGTGCCGTGTCGAAGTCAACGAGGTCGGTGACGAGCCGCATGCCACGCCCGCCGCCGCCGGCCGTGGCCTTGATCATCAGCGGCACGCCGACGCGCTGCGCGGCAGCGCGCAAGGTGTCGTGCGATTGATCCTCGCCGTCGTAGCCGGGCAGCACCGGAACGCCGGCCGCGGTCATGCGCTGCTTTGCGCGGGCCTTGTCGGCCATCGCCGTCATCGCGGCAGGCGGTGGGCCGATCCAGACGAGCCCGGCATCGATGACTGCTTGTGCGAAGGCCGCGTTCTCCGACAGGAAGCCGTAGCCGGGATGGACTGCTTGCGCACCGGAGGCACGCGCGGCCTGCAGCAGCTTGTCGATGCGCAGGTACGAATCGACGGGGAGGTTGCCGCCGATCGGCACGACGGTGTCGCAGGCCTGCGCGTGGGGTGCCGCGCGGTCCGCGTCGGAGGCGACCGCGACGGTCTTGAAGCCGAGGCCGCGCGCGGTGCGTACGACGCGGGCGACGATCTCGCCGCGGTTCGCGATCAGCACCGAGTCGAAAGCCGTCATCGCGCGGCCCAGCCGGGCGCGCGCTTCGCGGCGAAGGCCGCGAGACCTTCGGTCGCCGTGCCGCTGCGCAGCGACGTGGCGAACGCCTGCGACGCGAAGTCGAGCGTGTCGGCCAGCGAGGCACAGCGCGCACGGTGCAGGATGGCCTTGGTGGCGCGCAGCGCCTGCGGCTCGGCGCGTGCGAGTTCGCCGAGGAGTTGATCGAGACGCGCGTCGAGCGCATCGGCGGCGAGCACCTGATCCACGAGCCCGCAGGCAAGCGCCTCGGCCGCATCGACGCGCCGGCCTGTGAGCATCAGCCGCAGCGCAGCCGATTGACCGACACGCGCCGCGACGAATGGGGCGATTTGCGCGGGCGGCAGGCCGAGCGTGACCTCGGGCATCGCGAACTTGGCGGTGTCGGCCGCGAGCACGATGTCGCAGGCCGCGGCGAGCCCGCAACCGCCGCCCATCGCGGCACCGTCGACGACGGCGATGCTCGCGACGCTGAGCGCGCGCAGTTGTTCGAGCAGCGCACCGAAGCGGCGGTTGCTGGTCGCAATCGGGTCGATGCCGTCGGCCGGCGGGCTCGTCGCCATCGCCGAACGGAACCCGCTGAAGTCGCCACCCGCGCAGAACGTGCCGCCGGCGCCACGGATCACCAGCGCGCGTGTCGCGGGCGTGGACTCGGCCAGACGCACCGCGTCGACCAGGCTCGCGACCATCGCATCGGTCAGCGCGTTGCGCGTCGCCGGTGCGTCCAGCGTCGCATGCACGAACACGCCGCGGGTCTCGATGCGGACCATGGCTAGCGCTTGGCCGGCAAGGTGTGCATGTACTTGCTGATGATGCCCAGCATCACCTCGTCCGCACCGCCGGCGATCGATGCGAGGCGGCCGTCGCGGTACAGGCGCGAGACCCGGTTGTCCCAGGTGTAGCCCATGCCGCCCCAGTACTGCATGCAGCCGTCGGGGACGGTGCGCAGCAGCCGGCTGGACTTGAGCTTGGCCATCGAGGCCCACTCGGTCACGTCGCCGCCGGCCACGTACTTCTCGGTCGCCATGTAGACGAGTGCGCGCAGCGATTCGATCTCGGTCTTCAGCTCCGCGAGCTTGAAGTGCACGACCTGGTTGTCGAGCACGCTGCGCCCGAAAATCTGGCGTTCGCGCGTGTACTCGATCGTCTCGGCGATGCAGTTCGTGAGGCCCTGGATCGCGTTCGCGGCGGCCCACAGGCGCTCCTCCTGGAACTGCATCATCTGGTAGGTGAAGCCCATGCCTTCCTCGCCGATGCGGTTCGATTGCGGCACGCGCACGTCGTCGAAGTGGATCAGGCCGGTGTCGCTCGCCATCATGCCGATCTTGCGGATCTTCTTCGCGCGTTCGACGCCGGGCGTGTTCATCGGCACCATGATCAGGCTCTTGTTCTTGTGCGCCGCGCCTTCCGATGTGTTCGCCAGCACGCACATCCAGTCGGCCTGCAGCGAGTTGGTGATCCACATCTTGCCGCCGTCGATCACGTAGTCGTCGCCGTCCTTCTTCGCGCTCGTCTTGATGCTGGCCACATCGGAGCCGGCGCCGGGCTCGGAGACGCCGATGCAGCCGACCGCATCGCCGCTGATCGCCGGCGCGAGGAACTCGCGCCGCAGCTCGTCGCTGCCGAAGCGCGCCAGCGCCGGTGTCGCCATGTCGGTCTGCACGCCGATGGCCATCGGGATCGCGCCGCAACTGCAGTGGCCCAGCGTCTCGGCCATCGCGACCGAGTACGAGTAGTCCAGCGCCATGCCGCCGTACTCGGTCGGCTTCGTCAGGCCCAGCAGGCCGAGATCGCCGAGGCGCTTGAAGACCTGGTGCGCGGGGAAGGCCTCGGCCGCCTCCCATTCGTCGACGTGCGGATTGATCTCTTCATCGATGAAGCGCTTCAGCGTGCGCTGGATCTCTTCGTGTTCGTGCGTGAGTTGCATCGAGGTCTCCTGTAGATCAAGCGCGAGCCACGCCGAATTGCATGGGCCGCAGCGTGCGCCGTGCGGATTCGTCGCACAGCGCCAGGGCGAGGGCGAGGACGCGGCGCGTGTCGCGCGGGTCGATGATGCCGTCGTCGAGCAGCAGGCCCGAGGTGTAGA
>JBDUAG010000648.1:0-2728 GCA_040004785.1 Burkholderiales bacterium
CGAACAGCTCGGCCATGCAGTCGTGCGGCTCGATCTGGATCGTGTACGGGTTGAAGGTGAGGCCGAGCTGCGTCTCGACAACGCGGCGCGAGAACGCCTCCCAATCGAAGTCGGGGTAGGCCGCCAGGTGCGCGTTGTAGTTGCCGACCGCGCCGTTCATCTTCGCGAGCAGCGGCACCGCGGCGATGCGCGCACGCGCGCGCGCAAGGCGGGCGACGACGTTGGCGATCTCCTTGCCGACCGTCGTCGGGCTCGCCGTCTGGCCGTGCGTGCGGCTGAGCATCGGCACCGCGGCCAGCATGTGTGCCTGGTCGCGCAGGCGGTTGAGCAGCTTGTCGAGCGCGGGCAGCAGCACCTCGCCGCGCGCGGCCTGCAGCATCAGCCCGTGGCTGGTGTTGTTGATGTCTTCGCTCGTGCACGCGAAGTGCACGAATTCGCCGGCGGCCTTCAGTTCCGCCATCGAATCGGCGCGGCCCTTGAGCCAGTATTCGACGGCCTTGACGTCGTGATTGGTGGTGCGCTCGATGTCCTTGATCGCCTGTGCATCGGCTTCGCTGAAACGCAGCACCAGCCCGCGCAGCAGGCCGCGCGCGGCCTCCGACAGGGGCTTGAATTCGGCGAAGCCGGCATCCGACAAGGCGATGAACCACTCGACCTCGACCTGCACGCGCCGATGCATCAGCCCGAACTCGGACAGCAGCGGGCGCAGCGCCGCGACCTTGGCGGCGTAGCGGCCGTCCAGCGGCGACAGGGCGGAGAGTGCGGAGAGGTTCATGGCAAGTTCGGTGCAACGGCAACCCGCAATTGTAGGTACCCCCGAGGGCGTGCGCCGGCCGCTTGGGAGCGGCCCAGCGCCGGCCTGCGGGTCTAGAACAGCGTGTCCTGGAAGTGCGGCCGCTCGTAGCGGCGGCGCTCGGCCAGCGGCATGCGATCGCTCAGGCGGGCCTTCATCGAGTCGATCCAGTCGGGCTGCTCCTGCGGCTCGTCGCGCGCCGCGAAGCGCAGCGCGACCAGCACCGCCAGCGAGGCGAACGCGAACAACAAGAACGCGATCACCAGCACCTCGACGATCGGGATCGTGAAGTTCCAGGGCCGTGCGATGCCGAGAAACGCGCAGTACATCCACAGGCTGTTCGACAACCCCACCGGCAAGGCCACGCTGAGGTGATCGCGCAAGTTCCAGGATGCGACCGGCCGCACCTTGGCCAGCCGCGGGAAGGTGACGTAGTGCAGCGCGAACGCGTTCACCACCAGCAGCGCGACCAGCATGATCTTGGCCTGCAGCTTGGGGTTGGCCAGGTAGTCCGAATTCTCCGCCACGCCCAGCATCACGAGTGCGAAGCCCGACAGCACCAGCGTCGACATCGCGATGACGATCATCAGCGTCTCGAAACGCTCGGGCGGCGGGATCACGACGCGGTAGCCCACCAGCTTGGCCAGCAGGCGCATGTCGGTCATCACGATGACGCCGATTGCCATGCACGTCGCGATCAGGTGGACATAGACGATCAACAGTTGAGCCATCGCGAGGGCATTGGTCCTAGACGGGAGCAACACCAACCACGAATCGCGCTGCTATATGACATTCTGCCGAAAAAACACCCCATGAGTTAGGGGGTGCCACAATTGTTACTACGCGCCGCCGGGCGCCGTTTGCTTGGGCAACGGCTCGCCGGTTTCGAGGGCCGCTATGCTGACCACATGCTGATCGTTCGCAACGCCACCCTGCCCGACGGGCGCACCGGAATCGACGTGCACACCGATGCCGGGCGCATCACCGCGCTCGGTGCCCGGCTGCCGCTGCCCGCGGGCGCCGAGGTGATCGACGCGGAAGGCTGGCTGCTGAGCCCGCCCTTCGTCGACCCGCACTTCCACATGGACGCGACGCTGAGCTACGGCCTGCCGCGCGTCAACGAGAGCGGCACGCTGCTCGAAGGCATCGCGCTGTGGGGCGAGCTGAAACCGCAGCTGACGCAGGAGGCGCTGGTCGAGCGCGCACTCCAGTATTGCGACTGGGCCGTGGCCAAGGGCCTGCTCGCGATCCGCACCCACGTGGACGTGTGCGACGACCGCCTGCTGGCCGTCGAAGCGCTGCTCCATGTGAAGCGTTCGGTCGCGCCGTACCTCGACCTGCAGCTCGTCGCGTTCCCGCAGGACGGCGTGCTGCGCGCGCCGACCGCATTGGCCAACCTGAAGCGCGCACTCGATCTCGGCGTGGATGTGGTCGGCGGCATTCCGCACTTCGAGCGGACCATGGAGCAAGGCGCCGAGAGCGTGCGCATCCTGTGCGAGCTCGCCGCCGAACGCGGCCTGCGCGTCGACATGCACTGCGACGAAAGCGACGACCCGCTCTCGCGCCACATCGAGACGCTCGCGTTCCACACCCAGCGGCTCGGCCTGCACGACCGCGTCACCGGCTCGCACCTCACGTCGATGCACTCGATGGACAACTACTACGTCAGCAAGCTGCTGCCGCTGATCCAGGAAGCGCACGTGCACGCGGTCGCGAATCCGCTCATCAACATCACGCTGCAGGGTCGCCACGACACCTATCCCAAGCGCCGCGGCATGACGCGCGTGCCCGAGCTGATGGCGGCGGGCGTCAACGTCGCATTCGGTCACGACTGCGTGATGGACCCGTGGTACTCGCTCGGCTCGGGCGACATGCTCGAAGTCGCGCAGATGGGCCTGCACGTGGCGCAGATGACCTCGCAGGCGCAGATGCGCG
>JBDUAG010000649.1:0-2719 GCA_040004785.1 Burkholderiales bacterium
TGCTTCTGGCCCTCGAACCACACGCCGGCGAGGCCGTTCGCGGTGCGCGCGAGCAGCAGCGTGCCGAGCGGCGTCTTGATCGTCGTCTGCGCGGTGCAGGCGGAGGTGTCGGGGGTTGTCATCGCGTTGTCTCCAGAGAGTTCCAAAGCCGCAGCACCGCATAGGCGCGCCACGGTTGCCACGCCTGCGCGTGCACGTCGGCCTCGCGCTGCGAGTGGGTACCGAACCGCTGGTTCATCGCCCTCAGCACGGCCACATCGTTGGGCGGGAAGGCATCGGGCCAGCCGAGCGCACGCATCGCGACGTAGTGCGCCGTCCACGGGCCGATGCCCTTGATCGCGCACAGCCGCGCGATCAGCGCCTCGGGCCGCGCCCGCGCGCTCAGCATCGGCGCGATCTCCCCCCACGCCTGCGCGATCGCGATGATCGCGGCCGCGCGGGTGCGGATGATGCCGAGCTCGGCGATCTGCTCGACGGCCGCCGCTGCGATCAGCCCGGGCTGCGGAAAGCTGCGCGAGATGTCGGCCCACGGGCTTGCCAGCGGTGCGCCGAAGCGCTCGACGAGGCGTCTGGCCAGGGTGCGCGCGCCCGCGACCGTCACCTGCTGCCCCAGAACCGCGCGCACCGCCAACTCGAAGGCATCGGTGCTGCCCGGCAGCCGCAGGCCGGGCGCGCCGGGCAGGGCGGCGAGGGCGGAGTCGATCGTGTCCGGCGTCGCATCCAGGTCGAGCCAGCGCCGCACCGCCGCGACGACGCGCCCGCTCGTACTCGCGAGCTCGGGTGCGAAGCGCAGATGAATGATCGGCGCCACGGTGGCGAACTCGACCTCGACCCAGCCAGCCTGCGCCGCGACCGAGCCCGCGCGCAGACTGCGTCGCACGCGCCGCCCCTCGACCGCCTCGACCTCGGGTACGGCGCGCTGCGCAATGAAGCGCAGCTGTGCCTCGACGTCGTACGGCGCGCGGTACGCGAGCTTCACCGTCACGCCGGCCTCGCTCGCGTGCTCGTCGAAGTCGACCTCGCCGCGCAGCCGGCTCGGGCTCATCCGGTAGTTCTCGACGAAGGCCGCGTTGAAGCGCCGCAGGCTGTTGAAGCCGCTCGCGAGCGCGATCTGCGCGACTGGCAGGCGCGTGTCGGTGAGCAGCTGCTTGGCGAGCAACAGGCGGCGCGTCTGCAGGTATTGCAGCGGCGTGACGCCGTGCTCGGTCTGGAAGATGCGGCGCAGGTGGCGGTCGCTCACGCCGAGCCGCTCGGCCACATCGACAAGGCTCTTCGCATCGCCGCTCGACGCCTGCTCGTCGAGCGCTTCGGCGGCCTGGCGGGCGAGCGTGCGCGAGGCATCCATCACCGTCCAGGCCAGGCCCGCGGCGGGCGCGAGCTCGGGCCGGCACTTCATGCAGGGGCGGAACGCGGCCGCCTCGGCCTGCGCCGGCGACGTGAAGAAGCGGCAGTTCTGCGCGCGCGGCGTGCGCACGCGGCAGATCGGGCGGCAGTAGATGCCGGTGGAGGTGACGCCGACGAACAGGCGTCCGTCGAAGCGCGCGTCGCGCGCGCTGATGACCTGGTAGGCGGCGGTGGCGTCGAGCGGGAGCATGCGGCGATTATGGTCAGCCCGCACCGCGCAGCTGGCCGTTTTCGGACATGTCCCCGGCGGCAGTGCCGAGCGTTGTGGTCAGTCCTTCCCGAACGCGCCGTGGCGGCCGGCCCCATCGGCGAAGCGCTGCGCGCCGCTGACCGACTCGCCCGAGCGCAGCGTTTCCAGCCCGAGCGCGAACTCTTGCGCGAGCGCGTCGTGCAGCGGCAGCCCGTGCTGCGCCAGCACACTCGCGCGATCGTTGCGCATGCAGTGCTGCGGGAACGCCGCGATCTGCCGCGCGAGTGCCTGGGCCTCTGCGAGCGCTGTGCCCTCGGGCACGACGCGGTTCGCGAGGCCAAGCAGCAGCGCCTCGTCGGCCGCGACGGGCCGGCCGGTCAGGATCAGGTCGAGCGCGCGGCTCTCGCCGATCAGGCGTGGCAGCCGCGCCGTGCCGCCGTCGATCAGCGGCACGCCGAAGCGGCGGCAGTAGACGCCGAAGATCGCCGTGCTGCTTGCGACGCGCAGGTCGCACCACAGCGCGAGTTCGAGCCCGCCGGCGACCGCGTGGCCCTCGACGGCCGCGATGACCGGCTTGGTCAGCTTCAACCGCGTCGGCCCCATCGGGCCATCCGAGTGCATGTCGGTGTTGAGCGGATTGGCGCGGCCTTCGAAGCCACCGGCCACGGCCTTCAGGTCGGCGCCCGCACAGAACTGGCCCGCCGCGCCGGTGAGCACGGCGACGCAGGCCTGCGCATCGGCATCGAACTCGCGGAACGCGTGGGCCAGCGCTGCGGCGGTTGGCCCGTCAACGGCGTTGCGGACTTCGGGGCGGTTGATCGCGATCGTCCAGATCACATCGTCGCGGTCGATCAGGATGTTGTTCATGGGGCGTGCAGCACGAGCGCGACCGTTTGCGCCGCGAGTTCGTCGAGACCGACGCGATTCGCATTGCGCGGCTTCGCCCGATACCACGTCGCCGAGAAATTGATCGCGCCGAGGATCATCAGCCGCGCGAGCTTGGCGTCGGCGCGCAGCAGGCCCTGGGCATGCAACTCGTCGAGCGTGCGCTGCCAGATCGCGTCGTAGCCGTCCTTCAGCTCGATGATGCGGCGCTTGTACTGCGCCGGCAGCGAGCGCCAGTCG
>JBDUAG010000650.1:0-2719 GCA_040004785.1 Burkholderiales bacterium
CCGACAAGGTCGCGAACCCGGACAACCTGAAGTTCTCGGAGAAGCTGCGCACGCTGTTCATCGGTGAGGACAGCGGCTTCCACGTCAACAACTTCCTGTGGGCCTACAACGTCGACACGAAGGCGCTGTCGCGCATCATGTCGATCCCGGCGGGCGGCGAGTCGACCGGCCTGCACGCGGTCGACGAGATCAACGGCTGGACCTACATCATGAGCAACTTCCAGCACGCCGGTGACTGGAGCAGCACGCTGCACGCCAAGGTGCAGGCCACGCTCGACCCGCTGGTGCGCGCGAACTACAAGGACCGGTTCGCGGCCTCGGTCGGCTACCTCACCGCCGACGTGAGCGGCATCAAGCTCTGACGGCCTGACTACGCGCGCCGGTCGCGATCGGTCAATCCGGTCGCGATCGCGAGCAAGGTCAGCGTCGCGAGCCAGCCGCACGCCGCCTCGAACCAGCTCAGCGCCTGCACCAGCGCCGCGGGGCTGGTGAGCTTGTCGTCGGCGACGGCCGGGGCCCAGCGGCGCTGCTGGCGCAGGTCGATCAATGGCAGCAGTACGTCGAGCGAATAGGCCAGCGCCTGCAGGTGCACGGCGCCGCGGGCACTCTTGGGTTGCGGCTGCGTCGGTGCCATCAGGCCGTTCTCGTCCGCCGTCCAGTAGACGCCGGCGCAGGCCAGCCAGAGCACGCACGCGCCGATCAGCACGCGCAGCGGCCGGTGCCCGTAGCCGGCGAAGGCGCCGAAGAGCGCGTGGCCGAGCCGCGGCAGCCAGCGCAGCGCCGCCGGCGCGTCGCGACCGATCAGGCCGCTGCGGCGCAGGTGACGCTCGCGGCCGATGGCGACCTCGGTGGCGTGGTCGTCGCGCCCCATGCGGCGCAGCACCTTGATGACGCGCTGCCACGGCTCGGGGCGGAACTCGTTGCCGAAGTGGCCGGCGCGCTGGGTCGCGAGCCAGCCCAGCCGCATCGTCGCGTCGGTCGGCGCGGTGGCGCCGAAGCGCGCGTAGCTGAAGCCGTCGAGCGTGTGGTGCGCGCCCCAGGTCTGCGCGTCGTCGAGCAAGGTGCCGGCACGGGTGTCGATCAGCGAGCTGCCTTCGAGCGGCCGCTGCAATTGCTGCAGATTCAGCACGCCGCCAATCTGCGCGCGGTCGAGCAGCACCGCGGCGGCGTCGCCCCAGCCGGCATCGCCGATGGCATCGAAATCGGCGCCGCGGCAATCGAGGTCGCCGCCGATGCGGGTGCGCAGCAGTCGCACCTGGCCGGCGGCCGAGAAACCCGCACCCAGCAACACATCGCCGCCGATGCGCGCGCGGTCGAGGTTCAGCGCCGCGCCGCGCGAACCGCCGGCATCGAGCTCGGCGCTCACATGGGCGCCGCTGGCACGCAGGTCGCCATGGATGCGCGCACTGTCGAAGCTCAGCGCGCCGGTCGCATCCACGCCGCCGCTCAGGATCACGTCGCCGCCGATCTGCACGCCATCGGCAACGAGCCGGCAGGGCAGCGTGTTGGCGAACTTGCTGCTGGCCTGCAGGTGCATGCGTTCGCAATTCAGATCGCGGCCGATTCGCGCGCGCGCCAGGTTCAACTCGCCGTGCACGCTGCAACCGGCGTTGAACGCGAGCTCGCCGTCGATGCGGGCGGCCTCGGCGTTCAGGCCGGGCAGGGCACTGTCGGGGAAGCTGAGGCTGCCGGTGACCTGCGCGCCGTCGAACTGCGGCGCCACCGCGAGCACGCAGCGGTACATCCACAGGCTGACGGGCACGCGGCACCGACTCAGATCGAGCCGGCCGACGATGCACGCGCCCAGCAGCTGGAGCCGGCCGCCCGCGACCGGTGCGCCGGCACCGCCGCCGCGGGCGAGAAAGGCGAGGAACTCGGCGCGCAGGCACACATCGGGCGTGGCGTTGCGCGGGCGCTGGTAGCCGATCTTGGCGATGCTGCCGTTGGCAGCAGCCCGCAGCAGGATCAACTCGGCCAGCAGCAGCGGTTCGAAGTCCTGAAGCGTGGGCGCGGCGGAATGGGGCGTCAGGCTCGTCACGGGCGCATTCTGAGGCAGGGGCTGCTCGCTTCACAATGCCGATGCGCCCCGTGCCTGCGGGGGTTCAACACACCCCGCTCTCGGGGGTCTCAGACGCCGCCGGGCCGTCCCAAGGTGGCTGAGCGCCCCCTCGGGGGGCAGAAGCGAAGCGACGTGGGGGCTGCCATTTCAGCCGCGGCCGACGAACGGCATCTTGGTGGCCATCACGGTCATGAACTGGATGTTCGCTTCGAGCGGCAGGCTGGCCATGTGCACGACCGCATCGGCGACGTGTTTGAGGTCCATGCGGGGCTCGACCATCATGCTGCCGTTGGCCTGCGGCACGCCGGTGGCCATGCGGTTCGTCATGTCGCTGGCGGCGTTGCCGATGTCGATCTGGCCGCAGGCGATGTCGTGCGCGCGGCCGTCGAGCGAGGTCGATTTGGTCAAACCGGTGATCGCGTGCTTGGTCGCGGTATACGGTGCGCTGAAGGGGCGCGGCGCGTAGGCCGAGATCGAGCCGTTGTTGATGATGCGGCCGCCGCGTGGCGTCTGCGACTTCATCAGCTTGAAGGCCTGCTGCGTGCACAGGAAGACCGCGGTCAGGTTGATGTCGACGACCGCCTTCCACTGCTCGAACGTCAGCTCGTCCATCGGGACCGCCGGTGCGCCGGTGCCGGCGTTGTTGAAGAGCACGTCGAG
>JBDUAG010000651.1:0-2715 GCA_040004785.1 Burkholderiales bacterium
GCGCGGCGCCGAAGTCGAGCAGCACGGCCTTGTTCTCGTTCGTGATGAAGATGTTGGCCGGCTTGATATCCAGGTGCAGCATCTTGTGCTGATGCACGATGCGCAAGCCGCGCAGGATCTCGTCGAACAGGCTGCGGATCGTGGATTCGCGAAACACCTTGTCGCGCTTCAGGTCGCGCGCGGTGACGATGAAATCCTGCAGCGTGTCGCCCTGCAGGTAGTTCATCACCATGTAGACGGTTTCGTTCTCGCGGAAGAAGTTCAGCACCGAGACCACGCTCGGGTGGCTGATCTGCGCGAGCGAACGGCCTTCTTCGAAGAAGCTCTTCAGGCCGAGCCGGTACAGCGGCTGCTTCTCGGGCTTGACCCGCGGCGTGAGTTCACCCGGCGAACGCTCGGCCAGCGAAGAAGGCAGATACTCCTTCAGTGCAACCAGATGGCGCTCGGGGTCTTCGCACAGATAGACAACGCCGAAGCCGCCGGCGGCGAGCTTCTTGATGACCTGATAGCCACCCACCACGGTGCCGGACGGCAAGGGGGCGGGTTTGGGCTTGGACATAATCCGGCGGTCTTTTCGGTAGTCAATTGGGGGAGAAAAAGTCCATGGCAGTCTACAGCATGACCGGCTACGCAAGCGCCAGCGCGGGGGGCCCGGCGGTCGATGAAACGACGGTGGCCGCGGACAATTTGGCATCACGGGCCGGGGCGGCGGGCAAGGCCAGCGTCAGCGTGGAGTTGCGCTCGGTCAATGGCCGCTTCCTCGACCTCGGGTTTCGGCTGCCGGACGAATTCCGCGCGCTCGAGCCGGCGCTGCGCGACCTGCTCTCCTCCGCGTTCCGGCGCGGCAAGATCGAGTTGCGGCTGAACGCAAGCAAGGGCGTCGAGACGCACTGGCCGCAACCGCAGCCCGACCAGATGAACCAGCTCGCGCGCATCGAGAGCACGGTGCAGGGTTGGCTGCCCAAGGCGGCCGGCCTGTCCGTGCACGAGATCCTGCAGTGGTGCAAGGGCAGCGCCCCGACCGAACAGCTCGACGACGCCGCGCTCGATGCGGCCAGGCGCTGCATCAAGGGCCTGCGCGAGGCGCGCGAGCGCGAAGGTGCGAAGCTCGTCGCGGTGCTGATGGAGCGCGTGAATCGTTTGCGCGAGCTGGCGTTGCAGGCCGAGCCGCTCGTACCGGCCGTCGTGAGGCGCCAGCAGCAGCGCTTCTTGGAGCGCTGGCAGGAGGCGCTGGAGGCGACCGGCGCAGCCCAGACGATCTCGCGCGAGGCCTTGCAGGAGCGCGCGCTGAACGAGGCGGCGGCCTATTCGATCCGCATCGACGTGGCCGAAGAACTGGCGCGGCTGCGCTCGCACCTCGACGAGATCGCACGCTTGTTGAAGGCCGGCGGCGAGGTCGGCAAGCGGCTCGACTTCCTGATCCAGGAACTGCTGCGCGAAGCCAATACGCTGGGCTCGAAGGCGTCGGCGCTGGAGCTCACCAACATCTCGGTCGAGATGAAGGTCGCGATCGAGCAGCTGCGCGAGCAGGTCCAGAACATCGAGTAAGGTGACGTCGCAATGGAATACCCCGGCAACCTCTACGTCGTGGCCGCGCCCAGCGGGGCCGGCAAGTCCAGCCTCGTCAGTGCGCTGCTGCAGGTCGACTCGCACCTCGTCGTCGCGGTCTCGCACACCACGCGGGCGCCGCGCGGCCAGGAGCAGCAGGGGCGCGAGTACCACTTCACCGACGAGGCGGCGTTCCGCGAGATGATCGCGCGCGGCGAGTTTCTCGAATCGGCCGAAGTCCACGGCCACCTGTACGGCACCTCGCGCGGTGCGATCGAGGAGCGCATCACCGGCGGGCAGGACGTGGTGCTGGAGATCGACTGGCAGGGCGCGCTGCAGATCAAGAAGTTGTTCCCGAACGCGATCCTGATCTTCATCCTGCCACCGAGCTGGGAAGAGTTGCAGCAGCGCCTGAACCGCCGCGGCGAAGACCGGCCCGAGGTCATCGCCACGCGCATGGCGAACGCGCGGGTCGAGGTCTCGCAGGCCCGGCACTTCGACTTCGTTATAATCAATGCCTTGTTTGAAACGGCGCTCTTCGACCTGAAGGCGATCGTTCATTCGCAGCGGCTCAAGTACGCTGCACTCCAAAGAAGCAAGCCTGCTGTCTTTGCCGCGCTCGATCTGAGCTGAGCTGAATCCTTGGAACACATCATGGCCCGCATCACCGTCGAAGACTGTCTCGTCAAGATCCCGAACCGCTTCCAGCTCGTGTTGGCCGCCACCTACCGCGCCCGGATGCTGAGCCAGGGCCACGCGCCCAAGATCGAGACCAAGAACAAGCCCGGCGTGACCGCGTTGCGAGAGATCGCGGCCGGCGAAGTCGGCATCGAGATGCTGCGTAAAGTCCCGGTTTGATCCCGACAGGGTCGGGAACCCCCTCCCCGACCCCCGGGCGCATTCCAAGTTAAATTCGGGGCATGAATGCCCCGATCCCCAGCGCTGTTCGCGAGCCGACCAAATCGTCGGCCATGGGCAAGCGTGCGGCGGCCAAACCTCCCACCTCCGACGCCGCCGCGGCATCCTTTGCGGCGCTGACGCACAAGCTCGACTACCTCGAGCCGGCCGACATCAAGCGCGTGCGCGAGGCCTATCGCTTCGCCGACGAAGCGCACCTCGGCCAGTTCCGCGCCAGCGGCGAGCCCTACATCACGCACCCGATCGCCG
>JBDUAG010000652.1:0-2711 GCA_040004785.1 Burkholderiales bacterium
GCATCGGCATGCGCGCCGATGTGCGGCGACATCGTGATCGCGCTCAGGTTGACCGGGCAACCCGGTGCGATGGTCGCCGTCCACTGCTGCGAATAGCCGGTGTCGCCCGGGAACAGCGGCGAGTCGGGGGCGACGGGCGGGGAGATGTCCCAGAGCTTTTTCATGGTGGACGCAAAGGTAGCACCGGCAAAAAGCGCGTGGTGTCGCTAAATCCGCACATCCGGGGTGGGTGGTGAAAAAATAGTTTAGAACTAAACCAATGTCGGGGTGGCCCGACCAGCCGCGGCGGCATCGTCCGACAGGCCGCAGCGCGTTCTGCTGCGATGATGGCGCGATGGCTGCGTCCCGCCCAGACGACCTCGTCGTCGCCCGTCCCGAAGGCTTGTACTGCCCGCCGGGCGACTTCTACATCGACCCGTGGCGCCCCGTCCAGCGGGCAGTGATCACGCACGCGCATTCGGACCATGCGCGCACGGGTCACGCGCACTACCTCGCCCACGCCGACAGTGCCGGCACGCTGCGCACGCGGCTCGGCGCGGACATCAGTCTTCAGACGCTGGCCTATGGCGAGGCGATCGACCACCACGGCGTGCGCCTGTCTCTGCACCCGGCCGGGCATGTGCTCGGTTCGGCGCAGGTGCGGCTCGAACACGGCGGGCAGGTCTGGGTCGCGTCGGGCGACTACAAGACCGAGGCCGACGGCACCTGCGCCGCGTTCGAGCCGGTGCGCTGCGACGTCTTCATCACCGAATCGACCTTCGGCCTGCCGATCTACCGCTGGCCGGCGCAGGCCGCGTTGTTCGCCGAGATCGATGCCTGGTGGCGCGCCAACGCGGCGCAGGGGCGGGCCTCGGTGCTGTTCTGCTACGCCTTCGGCAAGGCGCAGCGCATCCTGCACGGTGTGGACGCCGGCATCGGGCCGATCGTGGTGCACGGCGCGGTCGAGCCGCTGAATGCCGTCTACCGCGCTGCTGGCGTGGTGCTGCCGCCGACACTGCTCGCCACCGATCCGCAGGTGGATGCCACGATGCTGCGGCGCGCACTCGTGCTCGCGCCGCCGTCGGCGCAGGGCACGCCCTGGATGAAGCGCTTCGGCGACCACGCGGACGCCTTCGCGAGCGGCTGGATGCAGCTGCGCGGCACGCGGCGGCGGCGCGGCGTGGACCGCGGCTTCGTGATGTCGGACCACGCCGACTGGCCCGGGCTGCTGCGTGCGATCGAAGGCACCGGCGCCGAGCGCGTGCTCGTCACGCACGGCAGTGTCGCGGTACTCGTGCGCTGGCTCGCCGAGCACGGGCTGGACGCGCAGGGTTTCAAGACCGAGTACGGCGACGACGACGTGGCCGACAAGGCGCCTGAGGCGCCGCTTGTGTCACCGCCCGCATGAAAGCCTTCGCCGCGCTCTACCGCGAGCTCGACGCGAGCACCGCCAGCGGGGCCAAGCAGGCCGCGCTGCAACGCTATCTGCGCGCTGCGCCGCCGCAGGACGCCGCCTGGGCCGTGTACTTTCTCGCCGGCGGCCGGCCGCGCCAGCTCGTGCCGACCAAGCTGCTGCGTGCGCTCGCGCGTGAGATCGCCGAACTGCCCGAGTGGTTGTTCGACGAGAGCTACGAAGCCGTCGGCGATCTGGCCGAGACGATTTCGCTGCTGCTGCCCACGCCGGCCGCGCCGCGCGAGCGTGGCCTTGCGGCCTGGGTCGAACAGCAGCTCCTGCCGCTGCGTGGCATGGCCCCCGAGCCAATGGCGGACGCACTGCGCGTCCAGTGGCGCGAACTCGCGGTCGACGAACGCTTCGTCTACTTCAAGCTGCTCACCGGTGGCTTTCGGGTCGGGGTGTCGCGTTTGCAGGTCACGCAGGCGCTGGCGGCGGTCGGCGGGCTCGATGCCAAGCGCGTCGCGCAGCGCCTGATGGGCTACACCCACATCGGCCGGCAGCCTGGTGCGCCCGACTACCAGGCGCTGATCGCGGCCGAGAGCGCGGGCGAGCAGGAGTGGCAGACCGGAGGCCAGCCGTACCCGTTCTTCCTCGCGCACCCGTTCAACCTGCCGCTCGACCAGTTTGATGCCACGCTCGGGCCCCCAGCCGACTGGCTGGTCGAGTGGAAGTGGGATGGCATCCGCGCGCAACTCGTCAAGCGCGCCGGCCAGGTCTGGCTCTGGTCGCGCGGCGAGGAACTGGTAACCGACCGCTTCCCCGAACTCGCGGCGATGGGCGCGGCCTTGCCCGACGGCACGGTGCTGGACGGCGAAATCGTCGTCTGGCGCGACGGCCGCGTGCAACCATTCGCCGAGCTGCAGCGCCGCATCGGCCGCAAGACGCTGGGGGCCAAGCTGTTGCGCGAACTGCCGGTGGTGCTGGTCGCCTACGACCTGCTCGAATGGCAGGGCCGCGATCTGCGTGCGCGGCCGCACGTCGAGCGTCGTGCGTTGCTCGACGAGCTCGTCGCGGCCGCGCCGCAAGTCTCGCTGATCGCCAGCCCGCTGCTGGCCGGCGACAGCTGGCCCGCGCTCGCGCAGCAGCGCGAGAGTGCGCGCGCGATGGGTGTCGAAGGCATGATGCTGAAGCAGCGCCAGGCCCAGTACGGCGTCGGCCGCACCAAGGACGTCGGCATCTGGTGGAAGTGGAAGATCGACCCGTTGAGCATCGACGCCGTGCTGATCTACGCGCAGCGCGGCCACGGCCGCCGCGCGAGCCTGTACAGCGACTACAC
>JBDUAG010000653.1:0-2709 GCA_040004785.1 Burkholderiales bacterium
GCGAGGAGACAGCAGGGAACGGCGCCGCGGCCGCCCGCCACTACATCGAAGCGGCCCGACTGTTTGCCATCGGGTCCTCACCGCATCTGCGCACCGACACGCGGGCCATGGCGGCCCTCGTGAAGGCGAGAGCCGCGTATCAGGCTGCCCAACGGCACGTGCCAGGGCAGTTCCGAATCGTGAAGATTCCCTTCGATGGCAAGTCGTTCGAGGCCTATCTGCACCTGCCGCCCGGCAAGGGGCCGTTTCCAGTCGTCGTGTATTCGAACGGCTCGGACGTGGTCAAGGAGCAGGTGGGCGATGCGCTGCGCGGCGAACTGGCCATGCGCAACATCGCCTTGCTGTCCATCGACATGCCGGGGATCGGCAGTGGCGGCGCCTACGACCTGACGCCAGCGTCGGATGTGCTTCACGTTGCAGCCATCGAGCACATGCGACGTGACCCGGCCATCGACCCGACGCGCGTGGCTGCAATGGGCGTCAGCTTCGGCGGCCATGCGGCGGCGCGGCTTTTCCTGCGCCCCGGCCTCGGCCTTCGCGGTGTCGTCGAAGCCTGCGGTCCGCTGAGAAGCGTCTTCATGTTGCCGCCGGCAGCGTACGAGCGCCTGCCCGCACTCACGCTCGATGGCGTCCGCGACCGCGTGGGCCTGCCAGTGGGCGTGAGCACGACTGATCGCGCAGCGACGATGCGGCCGTTCGCACTGGACGCGCCCGACCCGGCATCGACCGTGAAGATCGATACGCCGCTGCTGATCCTCGGGACGGAAGCAGACCCGGTGGCTCCGCTGAAGGATGTCGGTCTGCTGGTGGCCCGCGCAAGCAAAGTCAGCACGATCGTCTCGCGTGAGCTGGGACACTGCCCCGGCGAACTGCTGACCGCGTCCACAGCCGCCGCGTGGCTCGCGCTGCGCCTGCGTGAGTAGAGCGACGCACTTCTTCGCGTCGATATGCAGAGCCACGATGAGCGGCCTCATGTGCCCACCGAAAACGAAATGATCGACGAAACTGTCTGAGTTTGTTAATGGTTGTCGGACACCTGCCCGCGCACGCGGCAATGCAGCGATTCGCACCGGTCTAAGGGCAGGTGTCGGACAAGCCTTAACAAAAGCGTCGAACCGTCGGTCTCGGGAGGAGCAGTCATCCGCACTCCAACCATGCCAACGTCGGCTTGCAATGGCAGCAGACGTTGGGTCGTCAAAGTCGACCGTCAGCAGCCAGTCTGCGGCCGTCGTACGCCGTCGCGAGCCGGCCGGCTGCAATGGGTCGGGCGGGGCCACTCACTGTCGCGACCGGGTCGCCCGTCAGCCGACGTTGAAACCGGGCTGCCGGTCCGCTGTCGCTCGGCTACTCACAGATCCGGCCACTTGCGGGCGTTCGCCGACGGCCGCTTTCGGTTGGTCCACGAGAGCCAAAGTGGGCGCGAACCTGGGCACTGAATCGAACAGCATGACTACGAAGAAGTTCAAGCTGGCCTCCCACGAGATCAAACCGATCGTCGGTGCGATGGGCGGCTGTATCGCCACCGATCGAATCACTGTCGAAGGCTATCCGGTACGGTTCATGTGTCGGGAGGAGCCAGACAATCAGTACGACAGCGGCTGGCGCTTCTTGTCGGGATTCGAAGATGACGCCTATATGGCCGATCCCGCATTCCACGAGATCTGTCAGGCCGGCGCCAGGGTGGCTATGCGACAGCACGCAGGGACACGCTATTTGAGCGGCGTGCCCCCTGCATTGCGATAGGCGATCGTCTTCGCGAACAGGTTGCCGCCGTCGGTTTCAGCCGTGGTCGACAGGTCCGATCCTTGGCCGAACATCAGAGCACCGACATGGGCGCTCGCGACCTGGTCCATGTGCGAGAACAGCCAGTCGACCTTGTCGTCCTGATAATGGTAGTCGGTGTTGTTCTGTGCCATGTTACCGATCGGGATCTGCCAGACGACGATCGGGTGGCCGACCGCCTCGGCCATCTGTTTCCAATAGGCGAGTTGCGTGGCCCACTTCTGGTCGCTCCACAATGTGCTTCCATTCCCCAGCTTGACGTTGAGTCCTGAGTCCGTGGATTCAACCTCCCCGACGAGGAAGTCTGCATCCTTTCCCCCGAGGGTCACGTAAGCCTTGGCACATTTGTCCACGTTGCCCGGCCAGTCCCAGCAGGTGAGGTGCAGGCCGACGGCCGTGTTGGGAGCGTACTTGCGGGTCATTGCGATGAGGCATCGAGACAGACCCGCCACGGTGTTCGGCTGATTTCCGCAGTCAGTCGGATTCGCGGCCGTTACCTGCGCCGGAACCTGGTCCAGAGGGCCCAACCCTTGCGCGAAACCAAAAAAATCGGGTTCGAGATCGATCATGTCGTGCGAGGTGCCGATCTTCTGGAGGAAGAAACGGTAGTCGTTCAGGTATTTGGTGAGGAGGTCGACCTGGTTGACCGCCGTCACCTCGTCTTGCCACTGGATGACGGGCGCGAGGAGACCGAGTTCGAACCATGTCCACATCACTGTCTGCGGATACGATTTACCCAAGTAGGTGGCCTGCGCAGCGCGGGCTTCGACGGTGGGGATGAGCCCCCCGATGCTACCGCCCACGCATCCCCACCAGTTCGTCCCATTCGGGCAGGACGTCGCCGTGTACAGGTCGCTCGATGGTGCCGGCGGACTGACGACGTATTGGTACTGAGCGTCGAATGGTGCGGCAACCGAAAGAGCATCA
>JBDUAG010000654.1:0-2709 GCA_040004785.1 Burkholderiales bacterium
CACCTGGGAAGCCTATTCGCTCATCGCCTACGCCGACATCGTGCTCGGCATGATCACCATCGGCGTGTTGGGCCTGCTGTGCAGCTGGCTGATTCGCCTGGCCGGCTCGCTGCTGATGCCCTGGCTCGAATTCTCGAAACTCGGAGGCCGCGCATGACGCCCGCGCAAAGCACAGGCCACGTCGAGGTGCGCCAACTGAGCATGAGCTTCGGCAGCGCACAGCAACGTGTGCAGGCCGTCAGCGATGTCTCGCTGCAGGTGGCGCCCGGCGAGTTCGTCTCCATCATCGGCCCCTCGGGCTGCGGCAAATCGACCTTGCTCAACGTGGTGGCCGGCTTCACGCAGGCGACCCAGGGCGAAGCGCTGCTCGACGGCCGCAAGATCACCGGCCCCGGCTCCGACCGTGGTGTGGTGTTCCAGCAGTACTCGCTGTTCCCCTGGATGTCGGTGCGGAAAAACGTCGAGTTCGGCTTGAAG
Organism: Burkholderiales bacterium; assembly: GCA_040004785.1. Classification (GTDB taxonomy): domain Bacteria; phylum Pseudomonadota; class Gammaproteobacteria; order Burkholderiales; family Burkholderiaceae_C; genus LMDS01. The sequence continues at coordinate 478 of JBDUAG010000654.1, forward strand.
ATGCAAGGCGTGTCGCAGAGCAAGCGCGAAACCACCGCGCGCACGCTGCTCGGCCTGGCCGGCTTGTTGGCGTTCGAGAACCACTACCCCGATCAGCTCTCCGGCGGCATGAAGCAGCGTGTGGGCATCGTGCGCGCGCTGGCCACCAGCCCGCAGGTGATGCTGATGGACGAGCCTTTCGGCGCGCTCGATTCGCAGACCCGCGTGGTGATGCAGCAGATTCTCACCAACATGTGGCAGCGCATGAAACTGTCGGTGCTGTTCATCACGCACGACATCGAAGAAGCCATCTTTCTCAGCGACCGCGTGTACGTGATGACGGCCCGGCCCGGGCGCATCAAGGCCGAGGTCGAGATCCCGCTGCCGCGCCCACGCACCGCCGAGATGATGTCTTCGATGGCCTTCACCCAGGTGCTGCACAAGCTGCGCAACCTGATCCGCGAAGAGAGCCTGGCCGCCATGGGCAACGAGCTCGACAGCGGGGGCCTGGAAGGCTTCGCCGTCGATGTTGGCGCCAAGGGTGTGGGGGCGCTGGTATGAACGCCATCGCCACGCCGACCGACATCACCGACCACCGCCAAAGCGGGGTGTTGGAGATCGCCTGGTCCGACGGCCGCACCAGCCGGCTGCCCCACGCGCTGCTGCGCGAGCAATGCCGCTGCGGTGCCTGCGAAGAGCTGCGCCGCCACGGCGGCGGGATGCCCGGTGCCGACCCGCAACTGCGCCTCAGCCGCATCGAACCGGTAGGCGAACACGCCCTCAACCTGAGTTTCAGCGACGGTCACAACCGGGGCATCTATCCCTGGCCCTTCTTGCGCGAACTCGGCGCCCACTGATTCAAGCCAAACACACCATGTCAAACACCGGTACCGAACGTGTTCTCAGTGTTCACCACTGGAACGACAGCCTCTTCACCTTCCGCACCACACGCGACCCGGCTCTGCGCTTTCGCAACGGCCACTTCGTGATGCTCGGGCTGCCGGTGGAGGGCAAGCCGCTGATGCGCGCGTACAGCGTCGCGAGTGCGAACCACGACGAGCATCTCGAGTTCTTCAGCATCAAGGTGCCGAACGGTCCGCTGACCTCGCGCCTGCAGCACCTGCAACCGGGCGACGAGGTGATCGTCGGGCGCAAGCCGGTCGGAAGCCTCGTGCTCGACGACCTGCGGCCCGGCCGGAACCTCTACCTGCTGTCTACCGGAACTGGGCTGGCGCCGTTCATCAGCATCGTCCAGGACCCCGAAACCTACGAGCGTTTCGAGAAAGTGGTGTTGATCCATGGCGTGCGGCAAGTCAGCGAGCTGGCGTATGCACGGTTCATCGAAGACGAACTGCCGAACCACGAGCACCTCGGCGAACTGATTCGCGGCAAGCTGCTCTACTACCCGACCGTCACGCGCGAGCCGTTCCGCCATCAGGGCCGGCTCACCGAGGTCCTCGAATCGGGCCGGCTGTTCAGCGAGCTGGGCCTGCCGCCGCTCGACGCCGACATCGACCGCGCGATGATCTGCGGCAGTGCGGCGATGCTGGCCGACAGCTGCAAGCTGCTGGACGCGCGCGGTTTCCACATCAGCCCGCGTCAGGGCGAGCAAGGCGACTACGTGATCGAGCGCGCGTTCGTCGAGAAGTAACCCTACCGATGGCCACCGAGAGCTCGACGCCCGCGGCCGCGCCGCCGCCGCTGTGGCGCCCTCCGGGCGATGGCGAAACGCCGCGCCAGGCCCTGGCCTCCGCGCTGCAGGCGCGCTGGCCCGGCGCGCTGCTTTGCACGGTGATCGCGATGGCGGCCGGCTTTGTCGCGCGGCTGCATGGGGGCCCGCAGTTGCTCTACGCGCTGCTGTTCGGCGTCTCGTTTCACTTCCTGCACGAGGACGCGAAAATCCGACCCGGCGTCGAGCTCTGCACGGGCATCGTGTTGCGCCTGGGTGTGGCACTGCTCGGTGCCCGCATCACGATCGCGCAGATCGCCGCGCTGGGATGGAGCACGGCGCTGATCGTGGTCGGCTGCGTGCTGAGCACGATCTGCGGTGGCATCTGGCTCGCTCGCCGCCTGGGGTTGAATACGACGCAGGGGCTGCTCTCGGGCGGGGCGACCGCGATCTGCGGGGCCTCGGCGGCGCTCGCGATCTCGGCCGTGCTGCCGCGCAGCCGCGAGCAGGATCGCTTCACCTTGCTGGTCGTCGTGTCGGTCACTTCGCTGTCGACGCTTGCGATGCTCTTGTACCCGCTGCTC
>JBDUAG010000655.1:0-2708 GCA_040004785.1 Burkholderiales bacterium
AAGGTGAATCCGCTGAAGTGGATGCCCATGACCCTGTCGCGACCAGTCGGGCCGCATGCGCATTGCCCTCAGCGACTCTAGATGACGCTCGGCGTTCGGCGCGCTTTCAGGCTGGCGAGATAGCTATCGCGCGTGCCCGCCACGTGTTCGCGCATCAGCGCATCGAAGCGGACGAAGTCACCGGCGCTGAAATGAGCCAGCAACTGCTTGTGTTGTTCGAAGCCGCCCGGCTGGAGCACGTCGCCTGGGGCTGACAGGTGGGTGCGCAGCGCCGCGATCTTCGCGCCGGCCGTGGCATAGGCGGCTTGCAGATACGGGTTGCCGCAGTGAAGCACGAAGGCTTCGTGCAGGCGCGTGTCGGCGCGGCTATAGCGCACGCCGTCCTTCTGTTTGCGTGCCGCCGCCATCTCTGCGATTGCCCCTTTCAGATCGGCGATCGCACCCTCCCGACCGTGCCGGTACGCGAGCTCGGCAGCACGCGGCTCGATCAAGCTCCGGAACTCGCAGAGGGCCGAGACGTCGGCCTCGTTCGGCTCGAACACGTAGCTGCCGCGCTGCGGCCGCACGGTCACGAGCCCGAGCGCCTGCAGTTCGTGCAGGGCCTCGCGCACCGGCGTGCGGCTGACGCCGAAAGACGCCGCGAGCGTCTCCTCCGGAATCATCGCGCCGAGCGCGAACTGGCCGTCGATGATGGCTTCGCGCAGGCGTTGCGCCACCAGCGTGGCGAGTGACTTGGGCGTGTCGATCTTGAAGCTGGGTTCGTTCAACGCGCGACTCTCTTGGACAGCGAGGGGACAGGGTGGCCGGGGCGGGCGCCGCGATGGCGCGCCGGGCTCGAGTCTCGCAGATCGCGTCGCACGGCGCAGCCGGGTTGTCGCTCAGGGATTGTACCGATGTGCCTTAGTACCTTACATACAAGAAAATGTGATCCATGAACACGACGCCCGTCCTGACGGTGCCCCCGGCGCTGATCGACCTCCGCAATGCACTCGGCCCGGCAGCGGTGCTGTTCGGCGACGACGTGCCCGAGCGCAACTGCAACGACTGGAGCACCCAGCCGCCGAACACGCCGATCGCCGTGGTCCGCCCGATCGACGCCGCCGGCGTTTCGGCCGCCTTGCGTGCCTGTCGCGAGGCCGGCATCCCGGTGGTGCCGCAGGGTGGACTGACCGGCCTGTGCGGTGGCGCGCGGCCCGAGCCGGGCTGGGTGGCGTTGTCGATGGAGCGGATGATCGGCATCGAAGAGATCGATCCCGACAGCGCGACGATGACAGTCTGGGCCGGCACGCCGCTGGAAGCCGTGCAGCGCGCCGCGGAGGCCGCAGGCCTCTACTTCGCGCTCGACCTCGGCGCGCGCGGCTCGTGCGCGATCGGCGGCAACCTGTCCACCAATGCCGGCGGAAACCGCGTGATCCGCTACGGCATGGCGCGCGAACTGGTGCTCGGGCTCGAATGGGTGCTGCCGGACGGCACCATCGTCACCAGCCTGAACAAGATGCTGAAGAACAACGCAGGCTACGACCTGAAGCAGTTGTTCATCGGCAGCGAGGGCACGCTCGGCGTCATCACCCGGATCGTGCTACGCCTGCATCCGCAGCCGGGCTGCACGATGTCGGCGCTGTGCGCGCTGCCTGACTACGCGTCGGTCGTGCGTCTGCTCGGCGCCGCGCGCCGCGGGCTGGGGCCGCTGTTGTCGGCCTTTGAGGTCATGTGGCCCGACTACTGGCAGGTCGTGACGCGGCGCGTCGGCGTGCGTGCGCCGGTCACCGACGGCCACGGACTGTACGTGCTGGTCGAGGCCCAGGGCACCGACGAGGCGATCGATGGCCCGCGCTTCGCCGCCTGGCTGGAGCAGTTGCTGGAGGACGGCTCGATCGCCGACGCAGCGGTCGCGCAGTCGGTCGCCGACACGCAGTCGTTCTGGGCCCTGCGCGACGCCTGCGCCGAATTCTTCCCGACACTCGGGCCGCACGTGTCGTTCGACGTCGCCCTCGCGGTGCGCGACATGGACGTGTTCGCGACGCGCTGCAAGGCCGCACTGCTCGCGAACATCCCCGGCTGCGAGAGCGTCTACTACGGCCACATCGGCGACGGCAACCTGCACCTGGTCGCCTGGGTCGATGGGCTCTCGGTCGAGCAGCAGCCGAAGAAGCAGATGGATGAGACCATCTACGGCCTGGTGCGCGAGTTCAAGGGCAGCGTCTCGGCCGAGCACGGCATCGGCACCGCGAAGAAGCCCTACCTGGGCCACGCGCGCAGCGAGGCCGAGATCGCGCTGATGCGCACGCTGAAGAAGGCGCTCGATCCACAGGGCTTGCTGAACCCGGGGAAGGTGATATGAGCCGCCCGGCTGCGGGCGCGATCGACTGGCTGTTCAAGTCGATAGAGGCGGTGCTTGCACTCCTGCTCGTAGCGATGGTCGCGATGGTATTCGGCAACGTCGTGCTGCGTTACGCCTTCAACTCCGGCATCTCGGTCTCGGAGGAGATGTCGCGCTTCTGCTTTGTCTGGCTGACCTTCATCGGCGCGATCGTCGCGATGCGCGATGGCTCGCACCTGGGCATGGACAACTTCGTCAGCAAGATGTCGCGGCGCGGCAAGCTGATCTGCCTGACGATCTGCCAGGGTCTGATCCTGCTGTGCTGCGCGATGCTGTTCTGGGGCACCTGGCGCCAGCACGAGGTCAACGCGACGACGGCCGCGCCGGT
>JBDUAG010000113.1:0-9007 GCA_040004785.1 Burkholderiales bacterium
TGACCGGCTTCGCGTCGATGGTGGTCAACCCGTTCGAGAACATGAAGCTCGGCTCGGCCGTGCGTGAAAGCAAGCTTCGCCGCGAAGCGCCGTCGTACCTGACGGCCTGTGGCCTGGCGATGCGGAGGTTCCTGCAGTGATCTTGATCAACCTGCTCCCGCACCGGGAAGAAAAGCGCAAGCGCAAGAAGATTGCCTTCTTCGCCGGGCTGGGTCTCGCTGCGGCGGCCGGGCTGGCGATCGTGGGTGGTTGGTACGTGGTGGTCGATCAACTGAAGACGGCGCAACAGGAACGCAATCAGTTCCTGTCGGCCGAGATCTCCAAGCTCGAAAAGGAGATCGCCGATATCGCCACCCTGAAGGCCGAAATCGCGTCGCTGACGGCACGTCAGAAGGCTGTCGAAGATCTGCAGATCGACCGCAATGTGCCGGTCCACATCCTCAACGAGCTCGTCAAGCAGACGCCCGAAGGCATGTTCTTCACCGGCGTGAAGCAGGACGACCAGGTGCTCACCGTCACCGGCATCGCACAGACGCAGGAGCGTGTCTCCGAGTTTCTGCGCAACACCGCGTACAACTCCGAATGGCTGGTCAGCCCGGACCTGATCGAGAGCAAGGCCACCATCGTGACGGCGGCGAGCAAGGAGCAAAAGCGCCTGTTCGACTTCTCGGTGCGGCTGACCGTGAAGCGACCGCAGGACAAGGCGCCGGCCCCGCCGGATGGCGTAGCGCCTGCGAGCACGCCGGCCAGCGGCGCTGCGGCGGCCGCAGTCAAGAAGAAAGCCTGACATGGCGACCAAATCAAAGGCGATCAACGTCGATCTGAATTCAGTCTTCGAAGGCGCGGCGTCGCAGTTTCGCAGCCTCAACCCGAACGAGCCCGGCCAATGGCCGATGCTGCCCAAGATCGTGACATGGGTCTTCGTGGCCATCATCATGTTGGCGCTCGGCTGGTTCTTGCTGCTGTCGAGCGCGCACGACGAACTCGACGCAGAGCGAGCCAAGGAGCCGGCGCTGAAGGCCGACTATCGCAACAAGCTCGGGGAGGCCGTCAATCTCGCCGAGTTGCGCAAGCAGAAGCTGCAGGTCGAGGAGTACGTGACCCAGCTCGAGAAGCAACTCCCCGGCAAGGCCGAGATGGATGCGCTGCTGTCCGACATCAACCAGGCCGGTCTGGGCCGCGGCTTGCAGTTCGAGCTGTTCAAGCCAGGCCAGGTCGTCGTGAAGGACTACTACGCCGAACTGCCGATCTCGATCAAGGTCTCGGGCCGTTACCACGACATCGGCGCGTTTGCCGGTGACATCGCGAACCTCTCGCGCATCGTCACGCTGCACAACCTGAACATCGCCAGCGTCCCGAAGGACACCTCCGGCACGCTGTCGATGGAGGCCATCGCGCGCACCTACCGCTATCTCGACCCGAACGAGGTCGAAGAGATGAAGAAGGCCGCCGCGGCGGCCAAGGCCAAGTCGTCGGGGGCGAAGAAATGATGGCCAAACCAGCACATGCCCGGCGGCTCGCCGCGACCGCGCTGGCGTCGTTCGTGCTCGTCGGCTGCGGCGGCGACCAGCAGGAACTGTCGCAGTGGATGGAGCAGCAGCGGCGCGAAGTGAAGCCCAACGTGCAGCCGCTCTCGCCGCCCAAAAAGTTCAACCCGCAGGCCTACGTGGCACTCGGCGGCGTCGAGCCGTTCAGCAACCAGAAGCTCACCGTGGCACTCAAGCAGGAAGCGCGGCAGCCCAATTCGCTGCTGTCCGCCGAACTGAACCGCCGCAAGGAGCCGCTCGAAGCCTATCCGCTGGACAGCATGTCCATGGTGGGCAGCGTCACGAAGGCGGGTCGTCCGTATGCCTTGCTGCGGGTCGACAACCTGCTGTACCAGGTCAAGCAGGGCGACTACCTCGGTCAGAACTACGGAAAGATCACGAAGATCTCCGAGACCGACGTGGCGCTCAGGGAAATCGTTCAGGATGCAGCCGGTGAGTGGATCGAGCGCACCAGCGCCCTCCAGCTTCAGGAGAAGGCGCGATGAAGAGCAATCAGGAGAATCAGATGGCAGCTAAGTGGCGCTCCCGTGCCTTGGCACTCGCGTTGTCGTTCGGCGCTTGCGCACCCGTCCTCGCGCAAAACGCGATCCAGTCGATCAACAGCAGCCAGCAGGCCGGGTCCGAAGTCATCCGGGTCGAGTTGTCCGAGCCGTTGACTGCGGTGCCCGCGGGCTTCGCCGTGCAGACGCCGCCGCGCATCGCGATCGACCTGCCCGGCGTGGTCAACGCGCTTGGCAAGAGCAGCGTGGAAGTGAACCAGGGCAACCTCCGGTCCGTCAGCATCGCGCAGGGCGGCGAGCGCACGCGCCTCGTGCTCAATCTCAAGAAGGCGGCCAACTACCGCGCCGAGATCCAGGGCAAGGTACTGCTGGTGATGCTTGACGGTGGCCCGCCGCCGGAGGCCGCGATCACGCCCGCGACGACGGCCGCCGTGACGCCCGCGAAGTCGGCGTCGGCGGCCGAGACGGTGCACTTCGCGCCCAGCCAGAATCGCAACCCGCAGTCCTTGCAGGCCATCGATTTCCGGCGTGGTGCTGACGGCGCCGGCCGCGTCGTCGTCGACTTGCCGAGCAGCCAGGTCGGTGTCGACATCCGCCAGCAAGGCCAGAGCCTGGTGGTTGAATTCCTGCGCTCCACCTTGCCGGACAACCTCCGCCGCAAGCTCGACGTGACCGACTTCGGCACGCCGATCAAGAGCGTGACCACCTCGCAGAACGGCGATCGGGTCCGCATGCTGGTCGAGCCGACCGGCAACTGGGAGCACAGTGCCTACCAGAGCGACAACCAGTTCGTGCTTGAAGTGCGTCCGCAAAAGGTCGATCCGAACAAGCTGGTTCAAGGCCAGGGCTACGCGGGCGAGAAGCTGTCGCTGAACTTTCAGAACATCGAGGTTCGTGCGCTGCTGCAGGTGATCGCCGATTTCACCAACTTCAACGTGGTGACCAGCGACACCGTGACCGGCAATGTCACGCTGCGCCTCAAGGATGTGCCCTGGGATCAGGCTCTCGACATCATCCTTCAGGCCAAGGGGCTGGGGCTGCGCAAGTCGGGTAACGTGATCCTGATCGCGCCGAAGGACGAGCTCAACGCCAAGGAAAAGGTCGAACTTGAAGCCAAGGCGCAGATTTCGGCGCTCGAACCGCTGCGTACGCAGGCGTTCCAACTCAACTACGCCAAGGCGGCAGACGTGGCGCCCGGGCTCACCGGGCAGGGCGGCGGCGCTGGCGGTGGCGGTGGTGGTGGCGGTACCGCGTCGCGCATCCTGTCGCAGCGTGGCAGCGTAATCTACGAAACCCGGACCAACCAGCTGTTCGTGACCGACGTGCCGTCGAAACTGCAGGAAATCCAGGACATGATCGCCAAGATCGATATCCCGGTGCGACAGGTTCTGATCGAAGCGCGTGTCGTGATCGCGGACGACAGCTTCGGACAATCGCTCGGCGTGAAGCTCGGGTTCACCGACCTGCGCGCTCAGCAGGGCGGCATCCCCGGCTGGACCGTCGGTGGCAACAACCGGGTCGCGGTCGGCGGCAACATCAATGCCGTCGGCGCCCAGACACTGCAGACAACCTCTGTAGACTTCAGCAACTCCAACTTCGTCAACCTGCCCGCCACCTCGCAAGGCGGTTTCGATGCTGCCAGTCTCGCACTGTCACTGTTCAGCGCCGGTGCCAACCGGTTCCTGAATCTTGAGTTGTCAGCGCTCGAGGCCGACGGTAAGGGCAAGGTCGTGTCGAGCCCACGCCTCATCACCGCCGACCACGTCAAGGCCTCGATCAAACAGGGCACGCGGATTCCGTACCTGCAAGCATCGACGGCGGGTAACACCAACATCTCGTTCGTCGAAGCGGTGTTGAAGCTGGAGGTGACGCCTCAGATCACCCCGGAAGGCAACGTGATCATGGATGTCGAGATCAACAAGGACAGCATCGGCACCGTGTTCAATGGCACGCCATCGATCAACACCAAGTCGGTACAGACGCAGGTGCTGGTTGAGAATGGCGGCACCGTTGTCATCGGCGGCATCTTCGAGCAGAGCGAGCGCGAAGACATTTCCAAAGTGCCCTGGCTCGGCGACGTGCCCTACCTCGGCAACCTGTTCAAGACCAAGACCAAGTCGAACAGCAAGACCGAGATGCTGATTTTCCTGACGCCCAAGGTCGTCACCGACCGGTCGGCGGCGCGCTGAGACGCTCCCCCGCCTGGCCATACACCTCTTCGATCCCGAGATGACCATGTTCAAACGAATCGCATCGCTGTTGATGATTTCCCTGGTGGCTGCCTGTGGTGGGAGTGGCGATGGGGGGGCGTCGGTGTTTGGTGGGTCGGGCACTGGTACCGGCGGAACAACGACTGGCGTCTACAAGATGTCCGTCGATGTCCAGCGTGCTGGTGCGTCGACAAGCCAGATTTCCAGCACCGAAACAGCGCAGGCCGTCGCTACCGTGACGAGCGCCGCGGGCAGTCCGATCCAGGGCGCCGTGGTGACGTTTTCCCAGACAGCAGCCACGCTGTTGACGTTCGCGCCGACCGCCGCGACAGCACTGACGGGCGCGGACGGCAAAGCCATCATCGACATTTCGGCGAGCACCTCGGCAGGGATCGGTGCGGTCACTCTTGAAGCCAAGGCCAGCGTCAATACGGTCAGTCTGAGCGCCACCAAGTCAATCCAGATCACCGCGGGGACGACGACTCCGGGCGTTGTCGCGACTCCAGCAGCAATCAACTTCGTCAGCACGGTCCCGAGTGCCACTGCGATCGTTGTCAAGGGTGCTGGCGGCAACGGGCGGTCTGAATCTGCCATCCTGACCTTCCGGATTGTCGATGCCTCGAACGCGCCGATCAATGCGGCGGTGGTCAATTTCACGCTCAACACCGACAATGGCGGGGCCACGATTGCCTCGCCCGCGTCAGCGACGAGCAACTCGGATGGTCTGGTCACGGTGACGATCGCGTCGGGCGTCTCGCCGGCATCCATCGTCGTCACGGCCAAATCGCAGACCGTGGCCAGCGTCACCTCGCAGTCCGATACGCTGATCGTCAGCAACAGCGTGCCGGTGGTGGGTGGGTTCGAGATCGTTGCAGCAAAGTACAACCTGGACGGCCGCAAGACAGGCGACAGCACGACAATCACCGCGTTCGTTCGCGATGAATTCGGCAACCCGGTTCCGGACGGCGTCGCGGTGAGCTTCCAGACCGACTATGGCGTCATCGCTCTGTCGACATTGGGTGGCTGTGCGACCGTCAACGGTACCTGCACGGTCGACTTCCGAGTTCAAGATCCGCGCGGGGATGGCATCGCGACCGTCCTCGCCACCGTCCGGGTCGGCACAGCGAATACTTTGTCAGACCAACTCCAGATCAACATGTCTGCGGCGACGGGCACGTCCTACGTAGCGTCGGCGACCGCGGGCGGTGCGCCGGTCACTGCGCTGACAATGAGCAGCTGCAAGCAGGTGTTTGAGTTGGAGTTGTCGGATGGTCACGGCCGCTCCACGGCAGCCGGGACCGCCATTTCCACAGGACTGACCAGCTCGAATCTGACGGTGACGGTCAAAGCCGGCTCGCCGGTACTGGATCAGCTGGGAGCAGGATTCCCGCCCACAGGCTTCGGTATAGAAGTGGATGCGAGTTCAACGACGCTGGCTCCGGTCTGCAATCCCGCAGGTACCATCGCAGCCAGTCCGTTGTTCTTCAATCTTCAGTACGCCAGCCCAGGCGGAATTGTGTACGTGCAGCGGATCGGGCTCTCCTATCCGCAGTGATAGCACCTTGCTCTCGCTTGTCGGCATGCCGGGCGGTGGCAAGTCCACCGTCGGTCGCCATCTGGCGCGGCGTTTGGGTGAAGGGTTCGTCGACACGGATGCCGTGATCGAACGTCGGATCGGTTGTCCGATCCGAACCTTCTTCGAGCAGGAAGGCGAGGAGCGCTTCCGCGACATCGAGACGGAAGTTCTCGACGAGCTCATCCAGTCCACGCGCGGCGTCATCGCCACCGGCGGCGGCATCGTGTTGCGCGATACCAATCGGGAAGTGCTGCGTGCGCACACCGTCTGCGTCTACCTGCGCTCGACACCCGAGGAGTTGTTCCGGCGCTTGCGGCACGACTCGAAGCGACCGTTGCTGCAGGTGGCCGACCCGCTGACGCGCTTGCGCGAGCTCTACCAGAAGCGCGATCCGCTCTATCGGCAAGCCGCACGCTTCATCATCGAGACGGGCCGGCCCTCGGTGCCGGCACTCGTCAACATGATCCTGATGCAGCTGGAGCTGGCGGGCGTGGTGGATCCGTCCTCGGTGCCCTCACCGATCGACGCGGCGGGCGACCCACCGCACTGACGCTGGGCCGGGTGCGCGCCCGTACACTGCGCACATGACCACCACAAAGCGCATCCGCATCGACCTGCCCGAGCGTGGCTACGACATCGTCGTGGGTGCCGGGCTGCTCGGGCAAGCAGAGACCTACGCCGACCTGCCGGCCGGAACGACGGCCGTCATCGTGACCAACACGATCGTCGCGCCACTGCTGGCCGAGCGGCTGGCAGTGGCCTTGCGCAGACGTTTCGCGCGGGTGGAGGTGATCGAGTTGCCCGATGGCGAGGCGCACAAGGACTGGGCCACGCTGAACCTGATCTTCGACGCACTGCTCGCCTCGGCCTGCGATCGCCAGACGACGCTGTTCGCGCTCGGCGGTGGTGTGGTCGGAGACATGACGGGTTTCGCGGCGGCCTGCTACATGCGCGGCGTGCCGTACGTGCAGGTGCCGACGACGTTGCTGGCGCAGGTCGATTCGTCGGTGGGCGGCAAGACCGCGATCAACCACCCGCTGGGCAAGAACATGATCGGCGTGTTCAATCAGCCGCTACGCGTGGTGGCCGATCTTGACACGCTGGACACCCTGCCCGAGCGCGAGCTGATCGCCGGGCTGGCCGAGGTGATCAAGTACGGTCCGATCGCGGACGCCGCCTTCCTCGACTGGATCGAGGCGAACCTGGACGCGCTGATGGCGCGCGACAAAGCGGCGCTGGCCCACGCGATCAAGCGCTCATGCGAGATCAAGGCCTGGGTCGTGGGGCAGGACGAGCGCGAGGCGGGCTTGCGCGAAATCCTCAACTTCGGTCATACCTTCGGTCACGCGATCGAAACCGGCCTCGGCCATGGCGCCTGGCTGCACGGTGAAGCGGTCGGCTGCGGCATGGTGATGGGTGCCGAACTCTCGGCGCGGCTGGGTTTGATCGACGCGGCCTATGCGCAGCGGATTCAGCGCGTCGTCGCGCGCGCGGGCCTGCCGGTGATCGGCCCGCGCCTGGGCGTGACACGCTATCTCGAGTTGATGCGGCATGACAAGAAGGCGCGCGCGGGCGCGATTCGTTTCGTCGTGATCGAGTCGCCGGGCCGGGCGTGCGTGCGTGCTGCCGATGACGCGCTGGTGGCCGAGGTGCTGGATGCGCACACGCGTTGACCGCGGCGCATGATCACGGCGCTCAAGCCTTGGGCCTGCGATCCGGCGCAGACCCGCGGTCGCCGCCACCCCGAAGCTGCAGCGCCCACGCGCGACGACTTCCAGCGTGACCGCGATCGAATCGTCCACAGCACGGCCTTTCGGCGCCTCGTCTACAAGACCCAGGTCTTCCTCAACCACGAGGGCGATCTGTTCCGGACGCGCCTGACGCACTCGCTGGAAGTCGCGCAACTCGCGCGCTCGATTGCGCGCACGATGGGCCTGAACGAGGATCTCTGCGAAGCGATCTCGCTCGCCCACGACCTCGGCCACACGCCCTTCGGGCACGCCGGGCAAGACGCGCTGGATGAATGCCTGCACCGCGTCGATCCGGACTCGGGCGGCTTCGAGCACAACCTCCAGAGCTTGCGCGTCGTCGATGCGCTGGAGGAGCGCTACGCAGCGTTCGATGGGCTGAACTTGACGTTCGAAACGCGTGAAGGCATCCTGAAGCATTGCTCCCGGCGGAATGCGGAGGTGCTCGAACGCGACGAGCCCGACGGCGTCGGGCGGCGTTTCCTGATGCGAACCCAACCCAGCCTGGAGGCCCAGGTCTGCAATCTTGCCGACGAGATCGCCTACAACGCGCACGACATCGACGACGGCGTGCGCTCCGGGCTCATTGAGCACGAGCAACTGCTCGCGCTGCCGCTGTTCGCGCGCTTTCACGCCGAGGTGCTGCGCGCGTCACCGACGCTCGTCGGCCGGCGCGTCCTCTACGAGACCATCCGGCGCATGTTGTCGGCGCAGGTCTATGACGTGATCGATACGTCGGAGGCACTGATCCGGGAACATGCTCCGGCGAGCGTGGATGCCGTTCGGGCATCGCCAGCGCTGATCGGCTTCAGCCCCGGCATGCAGGCCGATGTCGTGCAGGTCAAGGCCTTCCTGCGTCAGGCGCTGTACCGTCACCCGAAGGTGGTGGCCACGACCGAAGGCGCCAAGCAGGTGATTCGAGCACTCTTCGAGGCCTACCGGGCGCAGCCCGCCGAACTGCCGGCGAACCACGCCATTGCCGACTACATCGCCGGCATGACCGATCGTTTCGCGCTTCGCGAGCACGAACGGCTGGTTGGCCCTGCGCCGCTTCCGGCGCAGTGAGCCGACCTCACTCCACCATCTGCAGCTCGCGCCAGTTCAGGCGCCGCAGCGGCAGGCTGGACATGGCGCTGGTGGGGATCAACGTGGGGTCGCGGTGGTCGCGATCCGCCAGATCCGTGCCGCCAACCAGGCGGGCCTTGCCGTCCACGCTCAGGTAGTGCAGGTCAGTCACATTGCCGTCGAGCGGGAAATACTCGCGGGCTGTGTTGTCGGTGTTCCTGAGCGTGGTGCTGGCCGTTCCGAAGTCGCGCGCGTAGACGTGGCTGCTACCCGTGGGTTTGCACACGTCGGCGACGCTGGGCAGCGTCGCCGCCCACGCCACCGAGCCCAGCAGCGAGGTCGGATCCGTCGTGACGCGCCA
>JBDUAG010000114.1:0-8998 GCA_040004785.1 Burkholderiales bacterium
TCGTAGAGCATCGCCATCAGCGCGTTCAGCGAATGGCTGCCCTTGCGCGGCGCGACGTGGCGCGCATCGGCGGCTTCGGTGCCGAAGGTCATCGCACCGACGGCGTCGCCTTCCTTCAGCGCGACGTGCGCCAGCAGCATCAACGCGTTGAGCGCCTCGTCGAAATGGCTGCCGCTGTGCGCGGCCGCTTCGTCGGCACGCATGCGTCGCCCACAGTCGAGCAGGAACAGCACGCGCTGGTCGCGCTCGTCCTGGAACTCGCGCACGATGGCGCGGCGGTGGCGTTGCGTCGCCTTCCAGTCGATGTGCCGGATCGAATCGCCGGCCTTGTACTCGGCGAGCTGCTTGAAATCGGTGCCGGCGCCGCGCGGCGGTGCGGCCTTGATGCCGATCTCGGCGAGCCGGTTGTCGCTCGCCAGCCAGGCATAGCGCGCGACGGCGGCAAAGTTCGGGTAGACGCGCAGCTCGGCGGTGTCGCCGACGTTGAGCAGCAACTCGGCGATGCCGAGGCGCGTGCGCAGGCGCAGATCGGCCGGCTCGAAGCGCACCGGCCCGCGCCGGCGCGGCGTCACCTGGTACTGGATCGTGGTGCGAGCCTGGGCCGGGACGCTCAGCGTCTGCGGCAAGCCTTCCACGTCGAAGCTGTCGTCGACGCGGTCGAACAGCGCGACGCGCCAGGTCGTCGCGCCTTCGTTGATCAAGGTGCCGGTGAGCGTGCGCTGCACACCGATCGCGAAGGCGGCCGGCAGCTGGCGTTGCCATTGCAGCGGCGCGCGGCGCCAGGCCCACGCGCTCCATGCCACATCGATCAGCGCGACGATGAAGAGTGCGGCGGCGACGATCCCTGCAATGCGCGCCACGCTCGCCAGCGGTGCGCGCATCACGAGTGCGACTGCGCAGGCGAGTGCGAGCGCCGCGAGCGTGTAGACGCTGGCGCGTGACGGGATCAGGCGCAAGCGCATCGGTTCAGCCACTCAAAGACGCGGCGCCTCGACGCCGTCGAGCAGCGTCGTCAGCAGCTCGTCGATGCGCCGGCCTTCGAGCTGCGCGTCGGGCGAGAGCAGCACGCGGTGGCGTAGCACCGGCAGCGCGTACTGCTTGATGTCGTCGGGCGTGACGAAATCGCGCGCGTTCAGCAGCGCCGCGGCGCGAGCCGCGCGTACCAGTGCGATCGCGGCGCGCGAGCCGGCGCCATTCGCGAAGCCGTTCCAGTCGCGCGTCGCGCGCGTGATGCGCACCGCGTAATCGATGACGCGCTCGTCGGTGCGCACATAGGCCGCCATCTTCTGCAGCGACAGCACGGCGCGCTGGTCGAGCCGCGCCTGTACCGCGGCCAGCGGCAGCGCATCGCCGGCCTGCTGCAGTGTCGTCAGCTTGACGATCGCCGCCTCTTCCTCGAGCGTCGGGTAGTTGACCTCGATCTTGAACAGGAAGCGGTCGAGCTGCGCCTCGGGCAGCGGGTAGGTGCCTTCGGTTTCGAGCGGGTTCTGCGTGGCCAGCACCATGAACGGCTTGGCCAGCGGCAAGGTCTGTCCCTCGATCGTGACCTGGTATTCCTGCATCACCTCGAGCAGCGCGCTCTGCGTCTTCGCGGGCGCGCGATTGATCTCGTCGGCGAGCAGCAGGTTGGTGAAGACCGGGCCGCGGTGCACGCGCAGCGCGCCGAGCTCGGTGCCGCCCGCAGCGGTCATGTCGAGCACGCTGTGGCCGGTGATGTCGGATGGCATCAGATCGGGCGTGAACTGCACCCGCGAGCATTCGAGCGAGAGCGCCTGCGCCAGCGCGCGCGCCAGCAAGGTCTTGCCCAGGCCCGGCACGCCCTCGATCAGCACGTGGCCCGAAGCGACCAGCGCGATCAGCGTCTGATCGACCACCTGGCGCTGGCCGACGACGGCCTTGGCCACTTCGTCGCGCAGGGCGGCGAGCACTTCGGCGGCGCGGGTGATGTCGGCGGGGTTGAGCTGCATGCAGGGTCCTTGTCAACGCGGGTCGGGCGGGGTGGCGGTGTTCAGCAGGCGGCGCCGCGCGGTCTCGATCAGCGCCAGTGCGGCGCTCGGGTGGCGGCTGTACGCGGCGTTCAGCGCCGGGTTCATCGCGCGCGCCAGCGCATGGGCATCGAGCCCGGTGACCTTGGCGATGGCTTGCGCGCGCTCGCCCAGGATCAATGCATCGAAGCCCTGGAGGCGGCTGCGCGCGGTGTCATCGAGGGCGCGCAGTTGTGCGGCGTGCAAGGCCTGGCCGCCATGGTGGGCGACGAAATTCGCGGTGCCACGGATCTGCTCGGTGATCGAGCGGCGCACGGTCGGCAGCACCGCAGCGCGCGGGCCGAAGCGCACCGCGCCGCGCCAGAGCGCGAACCCCAGCGCCAGCGCGCCCACCAGCACGGCCGGCGTGCCGGTGCTCCACAGGAAGCTGAGCAGCGGCGGCCGCGCTTCGTCGCGCACGAACCAGAGCGTCTGATCGGGGCGGATGCGCAACGTGGCGGCGGCCAGCAGGGCATTGTCGGAGAGCAGCAACTGGCCGTTGCTCCAAGGCATGTAGACGCTGGCCAGCGTGACGCTGCCGTGCCCGACCGGCACGCGTGCTACCACCTGCCCGTGCTGCCCGAACAGCGCCCATTCCACCGGCACGCTCGCGCGAAGAATCTCGCGCGCGTACAGGCACGCCGCGAACAGGCGGTGGGTGCCGAACACCGGCGTCACGTGGGCCGGCTCGCCGATGCCGGGGCACTTCGGCTTGGCCCCCCCGCCGGCGGGCGGTGCGGGCGCCGGCGCGGGCTCGGGCACGTCTTCGTCCTCGTCATCATCGTCACGCTCGGGCGCGGAGGCCGCGCTGGCCGCGGGCTTGGGTTTTGCGATTGGCTCCGACTTGATCGGGATCCACGCCAGCGCGTGATCCAGCTCACCCTGGTACGGCAGCCACAGGTGGCCGCCGGCCTTGACCCAGCGTTCGAGCATGAGCGCGCGTTCGGGGAACAGGTTCCAGTGGGCCGAGCTCAGCACCAGCGTCGCGCCCGGCGGGGGCAGCTGGTCGAGATTGCCGGGCGCGCTGACCTGCGCACCGAGTCTGGTGGCGAGCTGCTTCAGGCGCAGGTCGGGGTCGCGCAGCGCAGGCCCTTTGACGCGATCGGGCACCTGCACGTCGACCCATTCGGTGTTCAGTGCGAACCAGATCACCGCAGCACCGATCACGAGCGCGACGATCGCGCCCAGCGCATGCTGACGTTCGAGCTTCATGCCGTCGCCGTCGCCGGTGAGGCCATCGCCAGCGCTGTCGTGTCGAAGTGTGCGCCGAACCCGTCGCACAGTGCAGCGACCGCGCTTGCATCGGCGGGTCGGCCGGCATAGACCTCGGTTTGCCATGCGGCGACGAGCCTCTCGAAGTACGCACCGGCGCTCGCCGGCAGCACGTGGCCGGCGAGCTGCACGCATTCACCTTCGGTGCTGGCCGCGCGGATCGGCACGTGCCGGTCATGCACGAGGCGCGACAGCGCGCCGCGGTACAGCAGCGACAACGCGGCGCGCATCTCGCCGCGCTGGCACAGCGCCCGCGCCGCGGCGCCGATGTCGGCGGGCAGGCTTGCCGGGCGGATGTCGAGCTCATTGACGTGACTGGGCAGCAGCTCGGCGCGCACGCGCAGCGCCTCCGAGCGCACGCTCGCCCAGCGCCACGCGAACACCGCCAACAGCGCCACCGCGAGTGCGCCCAGCACCCACACGGCGCCGCGGCCCGCGGCGGCGAACCAGCGCACCAATTGGCCCGCCCAGTGCGGTGCGGCACCGGGCTGGCTCCTGTTGCTGTCGCGGTTCTTGAAGCGCAGCGCGCGCTCGGCGTGCGTGCCACCCCATGCCGGGTCGGCTTTCATCTCGGCGACGACCCGCTGCACCTGTTCGGCCGACATTGGCGCGGACGCCGCCTCGACGGCCTGCGCCGGGCATGTCGCGAGCACGGCGACGGCGGCGCACAGCAGCAGCTCAGGCCAGCGCCGGGCCGCTCCCAAGCGGCCTGAGCACCCCCCCGGGGGGTGACTGCGGTACGCCGCAGTCGGGGGCACCAGCTCACGCGAACGCAAGGCGAAACTCCTGTTCGATGTCCCAGGCTTCGAGTTCGACACGCCGGTTCAGGTACATCGCGAACCCGGCACCGACATAGAACGGCTCGACCAGCAGCACGATGCCCGCATACGCGGCCGCGATCGCGAATGACGTCGCCGGGCTGTCCGAGCTGACGATCGAGTCGAACATCGCGCGCTGCGTGCCCTCGGGTGCGAACCAAACGACCAGCGTCAGCACGCCGATCAGCAGCAGCAACTCGGCCTGCGCGAACGCGCTGTGCATGCCGAACGCCGCGCCGCGCTTGCCGAGCAGCAGCTGCTTGCGGCGCGCTCCCCCGGTCGTGCCGCGCTGACCTTCGAGCTGGCGCGCCGGCTGCGTGTAGGCGCGCCACGGCGAGAGCCGGCGCCAGGTCAGCGTCGACACGAGCTGCTGCCACCAGACCGCGGATTGCGCGGCCCACACGTCGCGCAGCCGTGTCGGCTTGCCGAACACCGCGCGCGCGAGCACGAACAGCAGCGTGCGATCCAGCCACGGCTTCATCCAGAAGATGATGAGGCCCGGCAACCACGGCGCGATGGTGCCGCAGGCCAGCGCGGTCAGCACGACGACCGCCCAGACCGGCGTGAACGTGGCCCACACCGAGCGCGCGTTGGCCTGCACCAGCCGCACGCCGAGATCGGTGGCCTCGCTCATCGAGCGCGGCCGCAGGTGCAGCGCAATGGCCTCAACTTGCACGCACGGCTCCTGCGCGCGGCCGGCCTTGGCCCACCAGGTAGGCGATCACCAGCACCCAGCACACACCGCCCGCCGTGAACTTGGCGACCGGTGCGACCCAGCGCGCCGACGACCAGAATGCCTCCAGCCCGGCTGCGATCAGCAGCATCGCGAATACGCCGTAGACGAGCACGGCCGATTCGCGCGCTGCGAGTTCGAGCGCGGCGCGGCGCGTGCGCCGCCCGGGCGCAAGCAGCGCGTGGCCGAGCCGCAGCCCGGCCGCGCCGGCGAGCACGATCGCGGTCAGCTCGAACGCGCCGTGTGTGACGACGAACGAGTAGAAAGTTTCGCCGTGGCCGCGCGCCGTCAGGTAGCCGGCGAGGCTGCCGGCGGAGATGCCGTTGTAGGCCAGGAAGAACAGGCTGCCGACACCGAGGAACACGCCGCCGGCGAAGCATTTGAACGCGATCGAGATGTTGTTCATGATGTAGAAGCCGAACATCATCCAGTCGGTGTCGGCGCTGCGTTCGCGGCCGATCGCCTCGGTGCCCGGGCCGTACATTTCCTCGTAGCCCTGCACGGTGTGCGCGTCGTGCATCGTCAGGATGAAGCCCGGGTCGACGTAGGTCGCGATGCCCAGCAGCACCAGCGGCAGGCCGAACACCAGACCGGCCACCAGCACATAGCGCCAGTGTGCGCGCACGGCTTGCGGGAAGTCGAGCAGAAAGAGCTGCGCGAGGCGCGCCGCGCCGTAATCGGTGCGACGGTAGATGAGCGCATGGGCACGCTGCGTCAGCGATTCCAGGCGGCTCGTCAGGTGCGCCGGGTAGGCGCGCGAGCGGGCCAGCGCGAGGTGCTCGCAGGCCGCGCGGTACAGCACCGCGAGGCGCGCCGCATCGGGCGCTGGAGTGGCCTGGGCAAGCGGCTTGCGCAGCCCGCCGAAGCGTCGTTGGCGACCGGCCTCGACGTGGGTCAGGGCCGCGTCGAGCTCGTTCCACAGCGATCCGTAGCCGGCCTCGAACTGCAGCGGTGTCATCGCCGGCCCACCAGCCATTGCGCGACGCTCGACAGCTGCGGCGCACGCGCGCGGCCGGTGCCGCCCGGCAGGATGGCGCTGGCGAGTCCGGCCAGCTCTTCAAGACGCTCGGGCGTGAGCCGCGCCGCGCGGCCGGCCCAGGCGACGACGGCGGCCTGTTCGCGGGTCGAGAGCGGGCGTGCCGGCGGCATCGGTTCGGCAGCGGCCAGCAGGCCGTCGAGGTGGGCGCTGGTGGTGTGGACCACCAGCGTGCCGGCGGCCAGGTCGCCGAGCCGCTTGAAGTCGGGCCGCACCAGCAGCAGCAGCAGACCGAGCGCGTAGCCGATGGGCAGGAAGTCGGCCGTGCGCAGCAGGTTGCGCACCAGCGAAGCCGCGGGCGTGACCGGCAGGCCGGAGTCCATCACGACGCGCAGGTTCATCGCGCGCTTGCCCGGCGTGGCCGCACCGGGCAGCAGCTCGAACAGCACCGGGTACAACCACTCGACCGCGAACAGCAACAGCAGGAACAGGCCGGTGCCGAAGCGCGACATCGCGCTCAGGACCGTCGACGCCGCGATCAGCACCACGCCACGCAGCAGCGCATCGATCAGAAATGCGTAGCTGCGCGTCATCACGCCCGCCGGGCGCAACGGCAGGGCGATGCCCTCGGGCGTCTCCGTGATGAAGACGGTGTCCAGCCTGGCAGCGGGCACGTCGGTCGCCCGGGGCTTGATCAGGTCAGGCTTTCACCACGATCGTGTCGGCGATGTTGTCGTGCAGGCACTTGCGCGAGTCGCGGAAGATCATCAGCACATCCACCAGCGCGAAGATCCAGCCGACGACCGGGATCGCGGCGATGACCCAGATCAACAGGTAGCGCAGCCCGATCACGCGCACCGGCTCGCCGCGCTCGCCGCTGCTGCGCATGATGCGCAGGCCGAGCAGCTTCTTGCCGACCGTCTGCCCGGCCGTTGCGAGCAGGTAGCCCTGGATCGCCAGGAACAGCAGGATGCTGATGACCATGCTGCCTGCCATCGCGCCGAAGCCGGCGTTCTGGGCGTTGGTCGGATTTGGCAGGACCGAGCTGAGCAAGGTGACCGCGAGCAGGTAGTAGACGACGCCCTGGATCAGGCCGTCGATCAGCGCAGCGAAGAAGCGCGGCCCGCGTCCGGCGAGTTCGGCGCCGCTGCTGGCGACGTCAGCAACACGGGCGGACGGCGGGGCGAACGGGTTCTGGTCGGGCGATGTGCTCATTCATCCTCCGTTTGAGCGTTGTTGTGCGCGCATGGTAGCCGAGGGTCTCGCCCGGAATGTCGGCGCGTTGGTGACCGCCTCAGAGTGTGAGAGGGAATCCAATGCGCGGGTGCATTGGATTCCCTCTCACACTCTCAGCCCGGGATCGCGCCCGGCCGATTGGCCGCGACGACGAAGCGCGCCGCGGTGCCGATGCCGCTGGCCGGGTCGAGCGCGTTGTCGACGACGCGCAGCTGTGCCTGCAGCTGTTTCGCATCGAGCGCGAAGCGCATGTAGCCGCGCTGGTCGCTGCGGCCGTAGCGGATGTGCGGGTTGAAGGCGCGCGCGGCTTCGACGCGCGCCTGCTCCAGGCCCAGGCTGGTGATCGAGGTGCCGCAGAATTCGGTCGCGATCACCGCGCCGGCCGGGTCGTCGTAGTCGGCCTTCAGATCGGCGACGTAATTGCTGTGGACGTCGCCGCCGAGCACGACAACGCCATTCAGCTTGCGCTGCGCGACCACGCCAAGCAGCCGGTTGCGGGCAGCGGGGTAGCCGTCCCAGCCGTCGGTCCAGTAGGTGCCGCCGCCTGGCGCCGCCGGGTCGCTCCACGAGAAGCGTGCCATCAGCGTCTGCTGCGCGAGCAGGTTCCACGGGCGAGTCGCGTCCCAGCCGTCGGCGAGCCAGCGCTCCTGCTCCATGCCGAGCAGCGTGCGGCGCGTGTCGAGGAACGCCGGGCAGTCCTTCAGCGCCACCGTGTTCGAGCCGCCGCGGCCGGGTTTCGGGCAGACCTGCACATCGCGGTACTGGCGGTCGTCGATCAGGTGGATGCGAGCCAGCTGGCCCCAATCGAGCCGGGTGACGATGCGCATGTCGGCATCAAGCGGCCGCGCGGACTTGGGGAAGGGCATGTGCTCCCAGTAGGCGCGGTAGGCGGCAGCGCGCTGGGTCTTGAAGTCTGGCTCCAGAGCCTGCCCCTGCAGGTTGGCGTAGTCGTTGCCGACCTCGTGGTCGTCCCACACCAGCAGCCACGGCGCTGCGGCGTGCGCGGCCTGCAAGGACGGGTCGCTCTTGTGCGTGGCGTAGCGCGCACGGTAAGCGCTGAGCGTGCGCACATGCCGGCCCTCGACCGGCCGCACCGCCTTCGGGCCCGTGGCGTATTCGTAGATGTAGTCGCCGAGGAACATCACTGCATCGAGCGACTCGGCGGCGATGTGCTTCCAGGCCGCGTAGTGACCGACATCCCAGCGCTGGCAACTCGCGATGACGAAGTTGAATGACGCCGCCGCGGCATCGGCGGCTGGTGCGGTGCGGGTGCGGCCGACCATGCTCTGCTGGCCGACCGCACTGAAGCGGTACCAGTACCAGCGCGCCGGCTCCAGCCCCTCGGGTTCGGCGTGCACGCTGTGCGCCCACGCCAGCTCCGCCGCTTCCTCGCCGCGCGCGGCGATGCGCGTGAACGCCTCGTCGTGCGCGAGCTCCCACTGCACCGTGACGTGCTCGGGCAGGCCGGCACCAGTGAGCATCGTCCACAGCACCACGCTGTTGGCACGCGGCTGGCCCGAAGCGACGCCGAGCGCGAAGCGCGGTGCGTCGGCGGCGAGCGCATGGCGCAGCAGCGCGGGCGCGGCAATCAGCGCCGCGCCGCCTCGGAGCAGGCTGCGACGCTGCATCATGCGGGGCGGGGCCGCGCCGCGCGCTCAGATGCCGACATCGTCGATCTCGCGGTACATGTCGCGCAGCCACATCTTGACGCGCTGGCGGTCCATCAGGCCGAGGCCGGTGCTGCTCGGATCGCCGGGCGTCTTGGCCTTCCAGAAGCTGCTGCTGCC
The DNA here is from genome assembly GCA_040004785.1 of Burkholderiales bacterium. Taxonomy (GTDB): domain Bacteria; phylum Pseudomonadota; class Gammaproteobacteria; order Burkholderiales; family Burkholderiaceae_C; genus LMDS01. Next base: position 8,847 of record JBDUAG010000114.1, read on the forward strand.
GGCGTCGATCTTCTGGATCACGCCATCGTGCAGCTTGCGGATCGAGACGATCTTGGCGCCAAGCTCGAGCGCGCGCTGCTGCTGGCCGGATTGCTCCAGCACCGAGAAGTCGTTGCCGCGCACCTGGTTGCGCACCAGCACGTATTTCAGGC
>JBDUAG010000115.1:0-8995 GCA_040004785.1 Burkholderiales bacterium
TCGAGATGAAGGAAAAGAAGGCCCGCGTCGAAGATGCGCTGCACGCGACCCGTGCTGCCGTCGAAGAAGGCATCGTGGCCGGTGGTGGCGTCGCGCTGCTGCGCGCCAAGCAATCGGCTGGCGCGATCAAGGGCGACAACCCCGACCAGGAAGCCGGCATCAAGCTGGTGCTGAAGGCGATCGAATCGCCGCTGCGCGAAATCGTCTTCAACGCCGGCGGCGAAGCCAGCGTGGTCGTCGCTGCGGTGTTGGCCGGCAAGGGCAACTACGGCTTCAACGCGGCCAACGACACCTATGGCGACATGATCGAAATGGGCATCCTGGACCCGACCAAGGTGACCCGCACGGCGCTGCAGAATGCGGCCTCGGTCGCGTCGCTGATGCTGACGACGGAAGCCATGATCTCGGAAGCTCCGAAGGACGAGGCAGCCGGCGGCGGCATGCCCGGTGGCATGGGCGGTATGGGTGGCATGGGCGGCATGGACATGTAAGTCCAGGCGCTCATCTGCCAACACGAAAGGGCTGCTTCGGCAGCCCTTTTTCGTTGGAGCGCGCGGGATGGGGATAATGCGCGCTCCCTATCGCGGAGGTGAATCCATGCCGATTGCTCCCGTGTTGCAACGCTTTGTCGACGATGAGCTGGCACGCGCGCCCGCACTGATCGAGCGCACGCTGGCGGGCACCCTGCAGCTGCTGCGCGACCGCAAGGACAGCCCGCTCCCCGCGAGCGAGCGCGCGCACCAGTTCGCCGTCGTCGACGCGCTGCAGACCCATGCGGCGGCGTACCGGCAGGCGTTCGTCAAGGCCCTGACAGCCGGCGTGCACGAAGCGCTGCGGGAGCAGCAGGGCAGCGCCGCGATCGACGCGCCCGGCAGCGCGGGCGGGCTGGAATTGATGGACGAATCGCGCGTCGAGATCGACATCGAGATCTCGCGTGCGATCCAGTTGATCGACACGACCGCCGAGTGGGAACTGCGCGAGCTGCAGACCTTCACCTCGACGCTGGTCGGCCAGATCCACGTCAGCGCCGAATCCAATCCGTTTCGGCCGCAGGTCTGCGCCAGCGCGCTGTGGCAGGCGGCATGCGTCGCGAGCCCGGTGCCCGTGCACCGCACGACCCTGCTGCGCGTGACGAGCGGGGTCGCGGCCGGTCTGTTGAAGAATGCGTGGGCGGCTGCCTGCACCCGGCAAGAAGCGCAGGGTGTCGAACCCGGCGTCTACCGCAGTGTCGTGCTCAACGCCGGCACCACGCCGGGCCGCGGCTCGGCGTTGCCGGATGTCGACACGCCGAACGCGATGAGCGGGCTGCTGGCCAGCATGCCGGGCGGGTCGGCCGCGATGCAAGTCGGCGTCGGAAATGCCGCGGTCGCGATGGGCACGGCGTCGACTCACGCCGCGGGTCCGGGCAGCGCCGAATTCAAACAGGCCCTCGCCCGGCTGGATGAGCTGCTGCGCCACCCTGTCGCTGCCGCCACGGCCGAGGCAGCCGCGGCGTCGAGCCGGCGCCTGAGCGCGCAGCAGGCGGCGCTCGCCGCGAGCGCGGGCGCGCCGCACCAGCGTCAGATCATCGAACTGGTCTCGCGCGTGTTCGACGCGATCGCCGCCGATCCGCAACTCTCGCCGACGTTCGCGCCGTCGATCGCGCGGCTGCGCGGCTCGGCGCTGCGTGTGGCGCTGCAGGAGCCCGACATGACGCGCACGACGCGGCATGCGGTCTGGCAGCTGATCGACCACATCGGCGAACTCGGTTCGGCCACGCCACAACCGGCCGACGTGCGCATCGCGACACTGCGGGCGCTGTGCGAGGCGCTCGCGGGCCAGCTCGCGATCGCCGCGGCGCCCGACGCCACGATGTACCGCCGCGCGATGAACCAGCTCGACACGCTGCTCGTCAACCAGGTGGAGTCCCGGCTGCAGGCGGTGCAGCCCACGGTGCAGGCGCTGCATCTGACCGAGCGCCGCGAACTGCTCGAACACAACCTGTCGCAGCGCCTGATCGACCAGATGATGCCGGTGCGCACCACGGCCGGCGTGCGTCGATTCGTCACCGGCCCATGGGCCAAGGTGCTTGCCGACACGATGCTCCGCGATGGCGAGCAGGCAGAGACGACGCGCGGCTACATCAAGCTCGTTGACGAACTGCTGTGGAGCGTGCAGTTGCCCGACCATCCGAAGAGCCGGCAGCGCCTCATCGGCCTGCTGCCCGACATGCTCAAGCGTCTTCGCACCGGCATGGCGGCGATCAAGCTGCCCGCGGCCGAGCAGACGGCCGCGCTCGACGAACTGATGGCCATCCACACCGAGGCGCTGCGCCCGAATACCCGCGCCGATTCGACCGCGCTGACCCCCGAGCAGATCGTGCAGCAGATGCGCGACGAAGTGCTGCCCGCAAGAACCGGCCACGGTGGCTTCAGCGATTCGGTGATCGACCTCGCGTCGCTGGAAACCGTGCCCGCCGAGATGCTGCCGAGCCAGACCGACGAGCCCGTCGAGGACCCGCGCAAGCGCGTCGATGCGCTGCGCGTGGGGGACCGGCTGCGCCTGTTCGTTCGTGGCCGCTGGTGTCGCGTGCAGCTGCTGTGGCGCAGCGACCAGGGTCTGTTCTTCCTGTTCGCGAACGAGACCGTCGCGGGTCGGAACGACTCGGTCACGCGACGCGCGCTGGAGCGTCTCGCCGGTGTGGGCCTGATGCAGCCGTTGGAGGCGCGCCCGCTGGTGCAGCGCGCGCTCGATGCCGTGATGCGCGAGGTCGGCCGCGTCAGCTGATCGCGGGCACGGCGAGGTGCTGTTCGATCTGAGCCGCGATGAAGGCCGGCCGCTCGTGGATGATCCAGTGCGTCGCACCCGGCACGCGCACCAGGCGCATGCGCGGGATGTACGCGTCGAGCCCGTCGATCAGCGCGATCGGCAGCGCGATGTCATCCTCGGCCCAGACCACCAGAGTCGGCACGGTCACCGTCACGAACTCGGGCGCGAACGTGATCGACATCACCGGGTCGTCGGCACTCAATGGCGGGCGCAGCGGCGACGCACGGTAGTAGTTGCAGCCGCCGGTCAGCCCGGCGCCCCAGATCGCGCGGTACTGGTCGCGCACACCCTCGGTGAGCCAACCGCCGCCGACGCGCGCCGGGTCCGCAGCGCCCATGTTGGTGAACATCGGCCACATGCGCGCAAAGTCGTTCTCGGCGAGCAGCTTCTCGGCGTCCGGCCGGCACAGAAAGTTCATGTAGGCGCTCGCGGCCTGTTGCTGAGGGTTGCGCTGCAGCTCGCGCAGGAAGGTCGCCGGGTGGGGCGAGTTGACGATGACGAGGCGCTTGAGCTTCGCGGGGTGCAGCGCCGCGAACGTCCACGCGACCGCGCCGCCCCAATCGTGCGCGACCAACGCTTCGAGCGGCCCGCCGCCGAGTTGCGTGATCAGCGCATCGAGGTCGCTCACCAAGTGCTTGACGCGGTAGGCCTCGGGCTCGGCCGGTGCCGACGACGGCCCGAAGCCGCGCAGGTTCGGCGCAACGCAACGGTAGCGGTCCCCGAAGTGTTCGAGCACCTCATCCCACACGAATGCGGCCTCCGGGAAGCCATGCAGAAACAACAGCAGCGGCGCGCCCGCCTTGCCGGTGGCCCGGCAGCTCAGCGTGATGCCATGCGGCAGCGCCGCGTCGAACGTCTCGATCATCGTGAACCTCCTCCATGAACCCAGGCGTGCAAGACCTTCGCCGCATCGCCGACCCCGACCTTCTTCAGCGCCGAGAACATCGCGATTGCCACATCCGCCTCATCGGTCGTGATATCGCCCAGCGCCTTCTGTGCGCTCGCGAGCGAGGCCGCGGCTTCGCTGCGGTTGAGCTTGTCGGACTTGGTCAGCAGCACCAGCAGCTTGATCGAGCCGTTGTCCACGCGCGGCGCGACGAAGCTCATCAGCTGCTGGTCGAGATCGGTGAAGCCTAGGCGTGAATCGATCATCAGCACCACGCCGACAAGGCTGCGGCGCACGTCGAGGTAGTCGGCCATCACCTTCTGCCAGCGCAGCTTGGCGCCGCGCGCCACCGCCGCGTAGCCATAGCCCGGCAGGTCGGCGAAGAGCGCATTGGGGATGATCTTCGGGCCAAGGTCGAACAGGTTGATATGTTGCGTGCGGCCCGGCGTCTTCGATGCGAAGGCGAGGCGCTTCTGCTGCGTCAGCGTGTTGATCGCGGTGGACTTGCCGGCATTCGATCGGCCGACGAACGCGATCTCGGGCAGCTCGGTCTGCGGCAGCTGATCGAGCTGGCTGGCGGTGGTGCGAAAGCGTGCGGTGTGGGTCCATCCGAGCGCGCGCTTTTCGAGATCGGCCTCGGTCAGCACGGCAGCTTTCGGCAGCGCCGCAACGGCCTGATCTGAATTGTTTTGCTCGGCCATGGAGTCGCCCAAAGCCATCATTGTAAAATCACCGGGTTTTGCACAAGAAAATAGCTGCACGCCATGAAGTCTGTCGCCATCCTGTTCACCAGCCTGCTGCTCGCGGCGTCCGTCACGTCGACCACTTACGCCGCCGAAGGCGAAGCCAAGGCCGCTGCGAAGCCTGACGCTGCCAAGGGCCAAGTCACCTCGACCAACGTCTGCGCGGCCTGCCACACGAACGATGGCTCGCGTGGCAGCCCGGCCAACCCGATCCTGCAAGGGCAGCATCCGGAGTACCTGGCGAAGCAGCTGGCCGAGTTCAAGTCCGGCAAGCGCGCCAACGCGATCATGTCGGGCATGGCAGCCACGCTCAGCGAGGCGGACATGAAGAACGTCGCCGCGTTCTACGCTGGCAAGACCGCCAAGCCCGGCTTCGCGAAGAACAAGGACCTGGTCACACTGGGCGAAAAGATCTACCGCGGCGGCATCGCCGATCGCATGATCCCGGCCTGCGCCGGCTGCCACAGCCCGACCGGCGCTGGCATTCCTGCGCAATACCCGCGCCTGGCGGGCCAGCACGCCGACTACACCGAGGCCCAACTGGTCGCTTTCCGCGGCGGCGTGCGCAAGAACAGCGCGCCGATGGCGGGCGTGGCAGCCAAGATGAACGACCGCGAAATCAAGGCCGTGGCCGACTACATCGCCGGCTTGCATTGACCTTTCGCCTCTGGCAGCTGAAGGCCGGTCTCGCACGGCCTTTTTCATGCGACGACGTTGCTGCGCTTGCGGTAGGCTGCGGGCTCCACATGCCAAAGGTGAGCCATGCCGTTCGTCCAGCGCACCGCTGAAGGTCTGATCGACAGCCTGCACCGCAACGCCAGAGCAGGCACCGAGTTCCTGCCCGACGGCCACCCCGAAGTCCAGGCCTTTGTCGGTGGCAGCGCGCGGCCCGAGTTCGATCAGCTCGACGCCGACTTCGTGCGGGTGATCGAAGACGTGATCGACACGCTGATCGTCCGGCATGTGATCAACATCACCGACCTGCCCGACCAGGCGCAGGCCAAGCTGTTTGCCCGCAAGAGCTTCCGCGAGCGCGTCTCGAAGAGCTCGCTGCAGCTGTTCGACCAACCCACCGATTTCGGCGACGTGATCTGACTGCCTGCCAGTAAGAACCCCAATGGCCGGGCGACTCACTGACACGATTCACCGCGAGATCGACATGCACCTGTTCCGCGACCGCAGCTTCCACCGCCTGAACCCTTCGGAGATCACACCGCGCGAAGCCTACGCCGGCCGGCGCGACTGGCTGCGCTTGCTCGGGGGCGGGATCGCCGGCACGGCGATGGCAGGCTGGGCATCCCGTGATGCGCTGGCGCAGTTCGCGCGGCCGGGCAAGCTCGCGACGCTCCCGGGCGTGCGCAGCAGCGTCTCAGGTGGGGTGACGATGGAAAAGCCGACCGCCTACGTCGACGCGACCGGCTACAACAACTTCTACGAGTTCGGCACCGACAAGGCCGACCCGGAAAAGAACGCCCACACGCTGAAGACGCGACCCTGGACAGTCGTGATCGAAGGCGAAGTGAGGAAGCCGAAGGTCTACGATCTCGACGAGTTGCTCAGGCTCAGCCCGATGGAAGAGCGCGTCTACCGGCTGCGCTGCGTCGAGGGCTGGTCGATGGTGATCCCGTGGGTGGGTTATTCGCTGGCCGAATTGATCAGAAAAGTCGAGCCGACCGGCAATGCGAAGTTCGTCGAGTTCGTGACGCTGGCCGACCCGAAGACGATGCCGTTCGTCGGTTCGGGCGTGCTCGAATGGCCATATGTCGAAGGCCTGCGCCTCGATGAAGCGATGCATCCGCTGACGCTGCTGGCGTTCGGCATGTACGGCGAGGTCTTGCCGAACCAGAACGGCGCTCCGGTGCGCGCCGTCGTGCCGTGGAAGTACGGTTTCAAGAGCGGCAAGTCGATCGTCAAGATCCGCTTCACCGACAAGCAGCCCCAGACGAGCTGGGTCAAGAGCGCGTCGCAGGAGTACGGCTTCTACTCGAACGTGAACCCCGAGGTCGATCACCCGCGCTGGAGCCAGGCCACCGAACGGCGCATCGGCGAGGACGGCCTGTTCGCGAAGAAGCGCGCTACGCTGATGTTCAACGGCTACGGGCCGCAGGTCGCGCAGCTGTACGCCGGCATGGACCTGAAGAAGAATTACTGAGCCCGATGAGCACGGCGACCACCACGCGTGCGGCCGTGGCGCCGCCACGGCGCGCCAAAGCGGTGTTGCTGCGACCGTGGGCCAAGCCGCTGCTCTTCACGCTGTGCCTGCTGCCGTTCGCGTGCCTGCTGTACGGCGTGATCCAGAGCACGATGGGCGGCAACGCGCTCGGCGCCAACCCGGCCGAGAAACTGATCCGCGCGACGGGCGACTGGACGCTGCGCTTCCTGTGCATCACGCTGGCGGTCACGCCGCTCCGCCAGCTCGCCCGCCAGCCCGCGCTGGCGCGCTTTCGGCGCATGCTGGGCCTGTTCGCGTTCTTCTACGGCTGCCTGCACTTCATGTGCTACAGCTGGCTCGACATGGGCCTGGTGTGGGACGACATCGTGCACGACATCGCGAAGCGCCCGTTCATCCTGGTCGGATCGAGCGCGCTGCTGCTGATGTCGCCGCTGGCGCTGACCTCGTTCAACCGCGCGATCAAGGCGCTCGACCCGGCGCGCTGGCAGGCGCTTCATCGCGCGGTGTATGCGGTCGCGCTGCTCGGGCTGCTGCACTTCTTCTGGATGCGCTCGGCGAAGCGCAACTTCGCCGAGGTGGCGATCTACGCCGTCGTGATCGCGCTGCTGCTGGGCTGGCGCGTCGTCAGGCGGCTGCGGGCTTAGGCGCGGCAGGCAACAGCAAGGTGTCGACGCCGTAAAGACGCACCAGCGCAGCCAGCTTGGCCGGCGCATGGCGCAGCTCGAACGGCTTGCCCCAGGCGTCGGCCGCACGGTGGCATTCGAGCAGCACCGCGAGCGCCGACGAATCGAAATGCGCCAGGTTCGACGCATCGACCACCACCGCCGCACCGCCTTCGTCCTTCAGCGCCTGCAGCAGCAAGCGCCGCGTGTCGTTCGCTTCGCGCGCAGTGACGGTGGCGGGCAACAGCAACATCAGCTCTTGGCCGCCTTGTTGCGCTCGGCCAGCTTGTTGATCAGGCCGTCGATGCCGCTGGCACTGATCTCCTGCGAGAAGCTGTTGCGGTAGTTCTCGACCAGCCAGACGCCGAGCACGTTGATGTCGTAGACCTTCCATTCGCTGCCGGCGTTCTCGAGCCGGTAGTCGAGTTGCACCGGGTCGCCGCGGCCCTTGATCTCGGTCCTCACGACGACTTCCTTGTCATCGGCGCCGCCGCGCATCGGTTTGAGCTCGACGGTCTGGTCCTGCACCTGTGCGAGCGCGCCGGAGTAGGTGCGCACGAGCAGGATCTTGAACTCGTCCTGCAGGCGCTTCTGCTGCTCGGGCGTGGCCTGGCGCCAGTAGCGACCGACGGCCGAGGCCGTCATGCGCTGGAAGTTGACGTGCGGCATCACCTTCGCATCGACCAGCGCGATGACCTTGCCGACATCGCCCTGCTTGATCGACTTGTCGGCCTTCACCGCGTTGAGCACGTCGCTCGACACTTCCTTGATCAGGGCGTCCGGCGCCTTCGCGGCCTGGGCGTGGGCGACCACGGCGCTGGCGCCCAGCGTCGCCGCGGCCAGCCAGTGAATCAGTCGTTTCGAGAGCATGAGGGTTCCTTTCAGGGTACGAGACCAACAACGCGCGACCACGGTTCGCGGTTCACGCAAGGGGCGTCATGGGGGCGCGGAGGCGGCCGACGCGGCCGGCGCAACCGCCGCCGGCCCAGCCGCCGACGCCGCGTCGGCCGGCTCCGGCAGATCCGGTGCATCGCCATCGAACACCAGGCTGCGGCGGCGTTGCAGGTAGGCGTCGCGGATGAAGCTGTACTTGTCGAGCGCGATGTCATCGAGCAATTTGCCGGCGCCGAGCAGGTTGGCGCGGGTGTTGATGACTTGCAGCACGGTGATGCCGGCCTGCCAGCGGCCTTCCTTGATGTACTCGGCGGGCGACGCGAACGAGCGGTCCAGCGGCAGTGCCGCCGAGTCGCGCACCGACGACGGCCCCAGCAGCGGCCACACGACGTAGGCCCCGGCACCGAAGCCCCAGCGACCCAGCGTCTGGCCAAAGTCCTCGTAGTGGTGCTCCAGGCCCATCTCGCTCGCGATGTCGAGCACGCCGAAGAAACCGAACACGGTGTTGGTGGTCACGCGCACCACATCCTGCAGCGCCGGCTCGCCCTTGCCTTGCAGCACATTGTTGACGGCCGACCAGGCATCGGCGGTGTTGGCGAAGAAGTTGTCGACGCCACGGCGCACGAACTGCGGCACGACCTTGGCGTAACCGGTCGCGACCGGCTTGAGGACGTTTTCGTCCAGGCTTTCGTTGAACGCGAAGACCTTGCGGTTCCAGTTTTCCCACGGGTCGAGGCGCGCGCCGGGCCCGCCGCGGGCATCCTTGACCAGCATCTGCGTGCTCGCGCAGCCACCGAGCACGAAAAGGGCGCTGAGCATCAGTGTCAGC
>JBDUAG010000656.1:0-2680 GCA_040004785.1 Burkholderiales bacterium
ACCGTGAGCATCGTCGTGCTGCATGTCGACGACGCCTGCATCGTCGTCGAGAAGCCGAGCGGCCTGCTCTCGGTGCCGGGTCGCGGCGAACATCTGCAGGATTGCATGGCGACGCGCCTGCAGGCGATGTTCTCCGACGCGCTCGTCGTCCACCGGCTCGATATGGCGACCTCCGGCCTGATGCTGTTCGCGCGCGGCGTGGCCGCACAGCGCGCACTGAGCCGGGCGTTCGCGCAGCGCGAGGTGCACAAGCGCTACGTGGCGATCGTGCACGGCCACGTCGCGGCGAATGAAGGCGAGATCGACCTGCCGTTGATCGCGGACTGGCCGAACCGCCCGCTGCAGAAGGTCGATCACGCGCTCGGAAAGCCATCGCTGACGCGCTGGCGCGTGATCGGCGCCGCGGCGGATCGCACCCGCCTCGAACTCGAACCCGTCACCGGCCGCGCGCATCAGCTGCGCGTGCACCTGAGCGCCATCGGGCACCCGATCCTCGGCGATGCGATGTACGCGCCGCCCGAGGTGCTCGCGGGTGCGGACCGACTGCTGCTGCATGCGGCACGGTTGGGCTTTGCGCACCCAGTCAGCAGCGAGTCGATCGAGATCGGATCGGCCGTTCCCTTCTAGCCGCGCTTCGCCTTCATGTTGACGCGCGCCGCACGGCCGCGCGCCTTCCACACCGCGACCTGCTGTTGCCGCTCGAGCGCGCTCATCGTGTCGCGCCGCGCCTCGCGCAAAAGCTTGTGGAAGTTGCGCAGGCGATCGACATCGACCCGTTCGCGAACCGCGCAGCCCGGTTCGTCGTGGTGCTTGCAATCGCGAAAGCGGCAGTGCATCGCGAGCGCGTCGATGTCGGCAAAGGTCGCGGCCAGCGTGACCTCGTCGATGTCCGGCCGCAGCGCGCGCAGGCCCGGCGTGTCGATCACGCAGGCGCCACCCGGCAGGCGATGCAGCGAGCGCGAGGTGGTCGTGTGCATGCCGCGGCTGTCGTGCGCGCGCACCGCGCCGGTGTCCTGCGCTGCGTGGCCGAGCAAGGTGTTGGTCAGCGTCGACTTGCCCGCGCCCGACGAGCCGAGCACGACCAGCGTCTGCCCTGCCGCGAGGTAGGGCTGCAGGCGCAGCGCGGTGTCGGGATCGGTGCCATCGACGATGAACAGGTCGATCGCCGCCGGCAGCCGGCCCTGAAGCGCGAGCACACGTTCGGCGATCAGCCCCGGCGTGCGTTCGGCCACGTCGGCCTTGGTCAGCACGACCACGGGCTGCACCTCGCTGGCGTCGGCCAGCGCCAGGTAGCGTTCGAGGCGGCGCGGGTTGAAGTCGTCGTCCAGCCCCATCACCAGCAAGGCGGTATCGACGTTGCTGACCACCGGGTGGCGCCGGCCGTCGGCATCGCGCCGGCTGATGTGCGACACCGGTGGCACCTGCGCGTGCAGCCACGACTGGCCGTGCGCATCGACGGCGACGAGCACCCAGTCGCCGACCGCCAGTGCGGTGTCGGCTTCGGCGAGCCTGCGCATCAGGCGCGGCAGCACGCGGGCGCTGTGGTCGAGCGCGCCATCGGTGACGCGAACGGTCTCGCGGTGGACTTCGGTCAAGCGCATCAGTTGCGGCGCCGGCACGGCGCCTTCGGATTCGGCGGTTGAAGCAGCCCGATTCGCCAGCGCCGGCGTCAGGCCCAGAGCGCGCAGGCGCTCATAAGGGATCTCGATCATGGTGTGTCTGGTCTTTCGTTCTCACGGCGCGTGGCCAGTGGCCGCACGCGGGTTCGCCTCGCGCCTCTGAAAGCGCGGAGCATCGTGGGGTGGGAACGTCGGCCGCTGGGTGAGCGGCAAGAAGACTCAGATCAGGTCAGATCGAGCGAATGCAGGTCAGGCGGCAGCCGACGAGAGGGCAGTGGTCAATGTGTTCATGGCGCACCTCCTGCGAATCGATGACGACGCGGTGGCGTCGTCGGGGGCCGGAGTTTTGCACGCGGCCGCGATGCGCGTCAATCGCTGCGTTGCGCGCTTGCGAAACTGCCGGCCGGCCGCACATCAGATCAGGGTTTATCGCGCGTCCGTATGATCGCGACGCATGCCCCGTCCCATTGCACCGAGGAACACACGATGAAATCACTGATCCTGGCCCTGTCGATGGCCGTGCTGTGCGCCGGCCTGGCCCCGACCGATGCCGACGCGCGCCGCCTCGGCGGCGGCGGCTCGGCGGGCATGCAGCGCAGCGTGCCCGCACGCACGCCACCCGCCGCAGCACCCGCTCAAACGGCTCAGCCGGCGCAGGCCGCAGCTGCCGTCCCGGCCACCGCCGCGGCGGCTGCGGCCGCGCCGAAGCGCTCGTGGATGGGGCCGATCGCCGGCCTCGCCGCAGGCCTGGGCATCGCCGCGCTGATGAGCCACTTCGGCATGGGCGCCGAGCTCGGCAACATCGTCACGATGGTCTTGTTCGCGCTGCTCGCCGTGTTCGCGATCCGCTTCCTGATGCGCCGCTTCATGCCGGGCGCGACGCCGGCGATGGCGACGCCGAACGCGATGCCGTTCAACGCTGCGGCACCTGTCGCCGCCCCCGGATCACCGAACTGGGTCGCGCCGGCCGCCACTGCAGCGGCAGCGAGTGCCCTGCCCGCCGGTTTCGACGCGCCGGCATTCGAGCGCATTGCGAAGATGATCTTCATCCGCATGCAGGC
>JBDUAG010000657.1:0-2679 GCA_040004785.1 Burkholderiales bacterium
TTCTCGAAGTTCTTGATCGTGTCGTCGGCGATGTAGTCCGACCAGTTGTAGATGTTGAGCACCTTGGGCTCGTCGGCGGCGTGTGCCCCGGCGGCAAGGGCGAGCAGGGAGGCGGTGATCGTCAGTTTCAAGCGCATGTCGAAGGCTCCAGTGAGGCTGAACTGGTGCAAATGCTAGCCGAGACCATTGACCTCAGGAGTTGGTTCCGTACCATGCACTGCCTCGAACTCTGTCCACAAGGATCACCCATGCGCCTGACCTCCCTGCTGACGCTGCTGGCCCTCGCCGCCCCGGCATTCGCCCAGACCCCCGGCACGCTCGAGAAGATCAAGGCGTCCGGCGCCATCACGCTCGCGTACCGCGAGTCGTCGATCCCGTTCTCCTACCTCGACGACAAGGCGCAGCCGGTCGGCTTCGCGCACGAGATCTGCCTGAAGATCGTCGACGAGGTGAAGAAGACCACCGGCCGCAGCGACCTGAAGGTCAATCTGCAATCCGTGACCTCGGCCAACCGCATCCCGCTGCTGGTGAACGGCACGATCGACATCGAGTGCGGCTCGACCACCAACAACAGCACGCGCGGCAAGCAGGTGCAGTTCGCGACCAACTACTTCTACACGGGCACGAAGTTCCTCGTGAAGTCGGGCACCGCCATCAAGTCGATCGACGACCTCAAGGGCAAGACCATCGTCTCGACCACCGGCACCACGAACTATCAGATCCTGCGCAACCTGAACGAGGAGAAGAAGCTGGGCATGGACCTGCTCGCGGCCAAGGATCACGCCGAGTCGGCACTGATGGTCGAGAGCGGCCGCGCCGTCGCCTTCGGCATGGACGACATCCTGCTGTACGCGCTGCGCGCCAGCTCGCAGAACCCGACCTCGCTCGCGGTGGTCGGCGAGGCGATCCAGGTCGAGCCCTACGCGATCATGCTGCGGCTGGACGACCCGGCCTTCAAGAAGCTGGTCGACGGCACGCTCGCGGGCCTGATCAAGAGCGGCGAGTTCGGCAAGCTCTACACGAAGTGGTTTCAGTCGCCGATCCCGCCGAAGGGGATCAACCTGAACGCGCCGATGAGCCCGGAGTTGATCGAGAACATGAAGGCATTGAGCGACAAGCCGGCGACGTGATGGCTTGGGACCCCGATCGTGACCGCCAGGCCCGGCACGCGCTCTGGGCGGCGCTCGCGATGATCGTGGTCTGGGGCTCGAACTTCAGCGTGCAGAAGGCGGTGTTCGCCGTGCTCTCGCCCGGCGGCTTCCTGTTCGCGCGCTACCTGATCATGCCGGTCGCGGCGGCGCTGCTGCTGGTCTCGCGCCACGGCCTGCAATGGCCGCACTTACCGCGCGGCGAGCTGTTTGCGCTGCTCAAGCTCGGTCTGGCCGGCCACCTGCTGCATGTGGGCCTCGTGACCTATGGCATCCACTGGTCCACCGCGTTCTCGAGCTCGCTGATCCTCGCGATGGGGCCGGTGTTCACGCTGCTGATCCTGCGCTGGCAGGGCGTGGAGGAGCAGCTCACGCGCGGCCAGCTCGCCGGCGTGGCGGTGGCGTGCGCGGGCGTGCTCGTGTTCCTCTCCGACAAGCTGCTCGGCGGCCACTGGGAGGCCAGCGGCGGCGACATCACGCTGCTCGTCGCGGCCTCGTTCTTCTCGTACTACACGGTCGCGGCCAAGCCGCTGATCGAGCGCCACGGCGGCATCACCGTGATGACCTACGCCACGCTTCTGGGCAGCGCGCCGGTGGTGCTGCTGAGCGCGCCGGCCGGGCTGCGCGTGGTCTGGAGCGAGGTCAGCCCGATGATCTGGCTCGGCCTGGGCTACGCCGTGCTGATCTCGGCGTTTCTCGGCTGGCTGGTGTGGGGCTGGGTCAACGCCGTGCGCGGCGTGGCGCGCAGCGCGCCGCTGATGTACCTGATGCCGCCGGTCGCCGGGCTCGTGGCCTGGGCCGTGACCGGCGAGCGCTACACGAGCGTGAAGCTCGTCGGCGCCGCGGTCACGCTCGCCGGGGTGGCGGTGGCGCAGTTCGCCAGCCCGCACGCCCGCGACCCGGTGCGCGACGCGGTGCCGCCGGTCGACTGAAGCCGGCAGTCAGGTCGTCGTCGCGTCGAGCTGAAATACGGCGACCGCCTGCACCAATTGCTGAGCCTGGTTCTTCAGGCTCTCGGCGGCCGCGGCACTCTGTTCGACCAGGGCCGAGTTCTGCTGGGTGGTCTCGTCCATCCTCGACATCGCCTCGCCGACCTGGCGCACGTCGAGGTGCTGGTTGGCACTCGCCGAGCTGATCTCGTTGACGATCTGGGTGACGCGCTGGATCGACGCGACCACCGCCTTCATCGTCTCGCCGGCGGTGTCGACCTGCTTCGTGCCCTGCTCGACGCGCTCGACGCTGGTCGAGATCAGCGACTTGATCTGCTTGGCCGCTTCGGCCGAGCGCTGGGCCAGGCTGCGCACTTCGGCGGCCACGACCGCGAAGCCGCGACCCTGTTCGCCTGCACGCGCCGCTTCCACGGCAGCATTGAGCGCCAGGATGTTGGTCTGGAACGCGATGCCGTCGATCACGCTGGTGATCTCGGCGATCTGCCGGGAGCTTTCGTTGATGCTGCGCATCGTCGCGACGACGTGGCCCACGACCTCGCCGCCCTGGATCGCGACCTGGCTCGCACCGCGTGCGAGTTCGT
>JBDUAG010000658.1:0-2673 GCA_040004785.1 Burkholderiales bacterium
GATCATGAGCGATATCGGCGGGGCTCGAGAACAGGTCGAGCACGGCGTCAACGGCCTGCTCTTTCCGGCCGGCGATGTGAAGGCGCTGTCGGAGTGCCTTCGAGAATGCTGGGACGGTACCCGCACCCGGCAGATGGGCGTGGCTGCCCGGCAACGGGTCGAGCGCGACTTCTCGCTCCAGACCATGATCGGGCAGTACGTCTCCCTGTTCCGCAACATCCTCGGCGGCCTCCGGCGAGACGCAGCGGCGAAGTCGCGTTGAACCGCGCGACGATGGGCCCGGTGTCACCGAACTCGAACGGTGCGGTTCGACGGCTGCTGCTGGTCGTGGCGACAGCTTGCGGCGAGAGCGAGCGGGACATCCTCCGTGCCGTCGAGGAGTGTGGCGACTTCGACCTGAGCGTCGCGACCGTCAAGGTCTCGGCCCAACGCATCACGCTGTCGCTTGCCGAGCGTGCCTATCGCGCGCTGGATCGGCGCGTGTTTGGAGGGCCGCAGATTGACCGGCTGAGTCCGGCGTCAGAGGTGGAAGCCAGCGATCTTGCCGCCATCGTTGCGGACCTTGACCCCTGCGCCGTTGTTGATCTCACCGGGACGGTTTGCGGCGACCTCGGATTCCGATCCGTACCTCTGCTCTCGCTGTGGTTTGAAGGCGCGCCGGCCAGCCACCTCGTTCAGGCGGTTCGTCGGCGCCTGGGTGCGCACCACGGCACGGTCCAGGTGAGTGTGAGGACGCAAGCGTCGAACGCCGTGCGAACGCTTTTCAGCGGTGCGTGCTTCATCGATCACCGCTCGCTCGCTCGCAGCATCGCTCTGGTCGCGCGCAAGGTGCCGATGGTTCTGCAGGCTGGATTCTCTCGCAGTGGTCGTCCCGATCAGATATCAACGTCGCTCAGCGAGGCCCCTCCGCCGATGCTCGGACCCCTCAGGCAGATCTGGCGATTGGCGGCCTCGATCGTGCAGCGCCTGCTTTGGCGCGACCAGTGGGGCATGCTGGTCTATCGAGACCAACCGCGCGCGCGGCTGCACCGGCCTTGGGCCACAGTGATGCCCGACGCGAGCGCGTTCTGGGCAGACCCATTCCTGGTGCCCCATGCAGGTGGTGCCGGGTTGTTTTTCGAGGAACTGCCGTTTGCCACGGGCAAGGGCCGAATATCGTTCGTTCCCATCGACGGCGAGGGCCGCCCGGGGCAACCGGTCGTGGTGCTGGACAAGCCGTGGCACCTTTCATATCCGTTTCAGTTCGAATCGGATGGCCGTCGCTACATGATTCCGGAATCTTCCGCGAACGAGACCGTTGATCTGTACGAATGCACCGAGTTTCCGCACCAGTGGCGTTTCGTTCAGACCTTGATCGGGGGCCGCAGGCTCGCCGATGCGACCATCGTGAGCTGGCAAGGCCGGCTCTGGATGTTCGCCGCGCACGGCCACCCGGGAGCCAGCAACTACGACGAGTTGCACATTTACTCGGCCGGCAACCTTCAGGGCCCGTGGCGGCCGCACGTTCGGAATCCGGTGAAGTTCGATGCGGGTTCGGCTCGCCCCGCGGGGGCGATGTGGGTGGAGAACGGCAGGATAGTCAGGCCGACGCAGGATTGCCGCAATCGATACGGCGACGGGGTCGCGTTTCAAGAGGTGGTGGCTCTGGATGACAGTCGCTTTGAAGAGCGGCCGCTGGATCGACTCGCACCTCGTGGCACAAGCGAGGGTGCCGCGGTGCACACCTTCAACGAAATGACGGGCTTCACGGTGATAGACGCCGCCGGATCGGCGTGGCGACGATGGTGAGCGGAAAGGAAGTGATCGCGCCGTGGCAGTTCGTTCTGATGCTCGGCACCAGCCCCGACGCCAAGGGAGGCATCAGCTCCGTCGTCGCGACACTTCGAGAGGGCGGCCTGTTCGATCGGGCGAGTGTTCGCTACGTGAGCACCCATGTCGGGACCGGCCGTATCGACAAGCTGGTGCAATTCGGGCGCGCCGTGCTGAATACCTTCTGGGCGCTGTGTAGCGGGCGCGTGGCGCTGGTGCATGCGCATGTGTCATCGAATGCCAGCTTCTGGCGCAAGGCACTGCTGCTCGGAATGGCCCGGCTGTTCCGTGTGCCGACCATCTTCCATCTGCACAGCGGCGCCTTCGACGAGTTTGCGACAAAGGGTGGATGGCTGCGGAACTGGTGCATTCGCCACACGCTCCAGCGAAGCGACATCGTGATCGTGTTGTCGAATCGATGGCGCGCGTGGGTGCAGGAGTTTGCGCCGCGCAGCACGGTTCGTGTTCTCGCTAATTCGGTGAGTGTTCCCGACGCGGCTCCGCCGCGCGACCGCGACGGCACGTTGGGCGGCCGCGTTCTGTACCTGGGCCTGATCAGCGACGCCAAGGGCACGTTCGATCTGCTGAAGGCGTGGGTTCGGTTCGGCGGGGAAGTGAAGGGCTGGCGCCTGGCGGTCGGCGGCAACGGCGAGGTCGAGCGGTTTCTGGCCGAGGCGAACGAGCTTGGCGTTGGAGGCGGCATCGATTTTCTGGGATGGGTTTCGGGCGCCGACAAGGTGCGTGAGCTTTCGGCGGCAGACATCTTCGTGCTGCCGTCCTACCGCGAGGGGATGCCGGTTTCGATTCTCGAGGCGATGGCCTATGGCGCCGCCGTCATCGCCACGCCGGTGGGCGGTGTGCCCG
>JBDUAG010000116.1:0-8914 GCA_040004785.1 Burkholderiales bacterium
GCATCAGCCGCGAGGCCAAGGTGCCGGTGATCAAGCACCTCGACGGCAACTGCCACGTCTATGTGGACGCGAGCGCGGATCTCGAGCTTGCGCTGCGCGTCACCGACAACGCCAAGACGCAGAAGTACAGCCCGTGCAACGCCGCCGAGTCGCTGCTGGTGCATGAAGGCATCGCTGCCGCGTTTCTGCCGCGCATTGGCGCGCTGTTCGCCGCCAAGGGCGTCGAGATGCGTGGCGATGCGAACGCGCTCGCATTGCTGCAACCGGTACCAAGCGCGAAGCTCGCGCCGGCCTGCGAGCAGGATTGGTCGGAGGAATACCTCGCGCCGATCATCAGCATCAAGGTCGTCGCCGACCTCGACGCGGCCATCAATCACATCAACCGCTACAGCTCGCACCACACCGACGCGATCCTGACCGAGACGCACTCGAACGCGATGCGCTTCCTGCGCGAGGTCGATTCGGCCAGCGTGATGGTGAACACCTCGACGCGCTTCGCCGACGGCTTCGAATACGGGCTGGGCGCCGAGATCGGCATCAGCACCGACAAGTTCCACGCGCGTGGTCCGGTCGGCATCGAGGGGCTGACGTCGATGAAGTGGATCGTGCTGGGGCACGGCGAAACGAGGGCATGACGGCCGACCCGCGCCGCGCGCTGGTGCTGTTCTCCGGCGGCCAGGATTCGACCGTCTGCCTGGCCTGGGCGCTGGCCCGCTTCGAGCACGTCGAGACCATCGGTTTCGACTACGGCCAGCGCCACCTCGTCGAACTCGAATGCCGGCTGCACGTGCGCTCGGCGCTGCACGCACAGTTCCCGCACTGGACGGAACGCCTCGGCGACGATCACTTGCTCGATCTCGCGCTGCTCGGGCAGATCTCCGACACCGCGCTGACCGACGCGCGCGCGATCGAAATGACGTCGCAAGGCCTGCCCAACACCTTTGTGCCCGGGCGCAACCTGCTGTTCTTCACCTTCGCCGCGGCGGTCGCCTACCGGCGCGGCCTGAACACGCTGGTCGGTGGAATGTGCGAAACCGATTTCTCCGGCTACCCGGATTGCCGCGACAACACACTGAAGGCGCTGCAGGTCGCCGTGAGCCTCGGGCTCGACGCGCCGATGACGATCGAGACCCCGCTGATGTGGATGGACAAGGCGCAGACCTGGGCGCTCACCGAGCAGCTCGGCGGCAAGTCGCTCACCGAACTCGTCGTCGAGCACACCCACACCTGCTACCTCGGCGACCGCGCGCAGCGCCACGCGTGGGGCTATGGCTGCGGCCTGTGCCCGGCCTGCGATCTGCGGCGCAAGGGCTATCGGAGCTGGCTCGCCCGCTAAGTTTTCCGGCGCGCGCGCAGCGTCGGAAAGGTCGGCCGCAGGCCGCTGACCACGCCGGTCGTCTCGTCGGCCTGGTAGCCCGGCAGCCGGTTCACGGTGGCCTTGAACGCGCCGCTCTGGACGATCGCGAGCATCTCGCGCACGGCCGGCGCTTCGAGCGAGCGCTCCTCGCACAGCAGGAAATAGCGCTCGGTCTGGATCGGCACGAAGTCGAGCTTGAAGTGGCGGGCCGGCGTCTCGACGCCGAAGCCCACATCGGCCATGCCGCTGGCCACGTAGGCGGCCACCGCCGCATGCGTGAGCTCGCACTGCTCGTAGCCGCGCACGCGCGCTGGTTCCAGCCCCTCCTTGCGCAGCAGCAGGTCGAGCAGGAAGCGCGTGCCCGAACCTGGCTGACGGTTGATGAAACGCAGGTCGGGCCGCGCCAGATCCTTGATGCCATAGACCTTCTTCGGATCGCCCTTGGCGACCATCAGCCCGAGGCGGCGCGTCGCGACGCCGATGAGTCTCTGCGATGCCGGTTTCAGCCATTGCGCGTAGTGCGCGATCGCCTCGGCCTCGAACTCGCCCAGCGGCACGTGGAAGCCGGCGACTTCGCAGCCGCCCACGTGCAGCGACGCCACGGCCTCGGTGCTGCCGCAGTAGCGCAGCTCGGTGCCGATGCCGGCAGCCCCGAGCGCATCGTGCAGCGCCTCGATCGCGAAGCCGTGGCTGGCGTGGATGCGCAGCAGCGGCGGCACGATCATCAGCACCCGGTCGATCTCGACCTGCAGCTCGGACGCGAGCGAGTCCAGCATTGGTGACAGCCGCGCGGCGATGCGCCGGTCGGCCCACACGAGCTTCTCGGCCAGCGGGCTCAGCGACGAGCCTTTGCCGCGCTCCATGCGCAGCAGCGGCGCGCCGAGCAGTTCCTCACCCTGCCGGATGAGCTGCCACGCATGGCGGTACGACACCTGCATCGCCTGGCAAGCCTTCAGCAGGCTGCCGTGCTCGCCCACGCTGACCAGCAGTGCCACGGTGCGCTCCGCCAGCGCGGCGCCACCGGGCCGGCTGATCGTCCACTGGGGCTTGATGCTGACTTCATGCACAGGGTTGCTCCTTATGCGGTAGGGCGCCTATGGCGTGAGCCGCTCCGATCATATTGCGCGATGGTAGCGGCCTCCCTACATTGGCGGCTCGTGAAGAAGCGCTTGTGTCGTCAAGCGCCTATATGGAGACCGCGTATGAAATCCACCGCCGCGAGCATCGCGCAGGCCGTGCTGGCCCGACACATCGACGAGCCGGGCGCGTTGCTGCCCATCCTGCACGAGGTGCAGGACGCGCTGGGCCACATCCCGCGCGAAGTCGTGCCCCAGATCGCCGAGGGGCTGAACCTGTCGCGCGCCGAGGTGCACGGCGTGGTCACGTACTACCACCACTTTCGAAACGAAGCCCCGGGCCAGCACGTCGTGCAGGTCTGCCGCGCCGAGGCCTGCCAGGCAATGGGCGGCGATGCGCTGATGGCACATGCCGAGCACGCGCTCGGCTGCCACACGCACGGCGGACATGGGAGCACCAGTGCGGACGGCCAGTACACGCTGAACCCGGTCTACTGCCTCGGGTTGTGCGCGTCGTCGCCGGCGATCGTCGTCGACGACAAGCTGCATGCACGCATGACGCCGGCACGCTTCGACCAGGTCATCGCGAAGCTCGGAGCAGCGGCATGAGCACCATTACGATCTACGTGCCGCGCGATTCCGCCGCGCTGGCGGTCGGCGCCGACGAGGTCGCCTCGACCTTGCTGGCCGAATGCGCACGCCGCGGCGTGGCCGTGAACCTCGTGCGCAACGGCTCGCGCGGGATGTTCTGGCTCGAGCCGCTGGTCGAGGTGGACACACGGCAAGGCCGCATCGCCTACGGTCCGGTCGCGCCCGAGGACATGCCCGGCTTGCTCGACGCCGGCCTGCTGACCGGCGCGGCGCACGCGTTGTGCCACGGCGTCACCGAGCAGATCCAGTACCTCGCGAAGCAGGAGCGCCTGACCTTTGCGCGCATGGGCATCACCGACCCGCTGTCGATCGCGGACTACGAAGCGCACGAGGGCTTTGCCGGTCTGCGCGCGGCGCTGAAGCTCGCGCCCGAGGTCATCGTGCAGCAGGTGCTCGATTCCGGCCTGCGCGGGCGCGGCGGCGCGGCGTTCCCGACCGGCATCAAGTGGAAGACCGTCGCGGCCGCACCAGCGGCGCAGAAGTACATCGTCTGCAACGCCGACGAAGGCGACTCGGGCACCTTCTCCGACCGCATGACGATGGAAGGCGACCCGTTCATGCTGATCGAAGGCATGACAATCGCTGCGCTCGCCACCGGCGCGACGCGCGGGTACGTCTACATCCGCAGCGAGTACCCGGACGCGGTCGCGACGATGAGCGAGGCGGTGCAGCGCGCCACCGCCGCCGGCTTCCTCGGTGGCGACATCCTCGGCTCGGGCCGCGCCTTCCACCTGACGATCCGCAAGGCCGCCGGTGCCTACGTGTGCGGCGAAGAAACGGCGATGCTCGAAAGCCTCGAAGGCAAACGCGGCATCGTGCGCGCGAAGCCGCCATTGCCGGCGATCGAAGGGCTGTTCGGCCAGCCCACGGTCATCAACAACGTCATCAGCTTCGCCAGCGTGCCGCTGATCCTGTCGCGCGGCGCGGCGTTCTACCGCGACTACGGCATGGGCCGCTCGCGCGGCACGCTGCCGATGCAGCTCGCCGGGAACATCTTGCACGGCGGTCTCGTCGAGAAGGCCTTCGGCGTGACGCTGCGCGAACTGATGTTCGACTTCGGCGGCGGCAGCGCGACCGGCCGTCCCATCAAGACCGCGCAGGTCGGCGGCCCGCTCGGCACCTACCTCCCCGAGTCGCAGTGGGATCTGCCGCTGGACTACGAGGCCTATGCCGCGGTCGGCGCAGTCGTCGGCCACGGCGGCATCGTGGTGCACGACGACACGGCCGATCTGTCGAAGCTCGCGCGCTATGCGATGGCGTTCTGTGCCATTGAATCTTGCGGCAAGTGCACGCCATGCCGCATCGGTTCGACACGCGGCGTCGAGGTGATCGACAAGATCATGGCGCCGCCCTCCACCAAGCACAACAAGCCCCAGCAGGTTCAACTGCTGCGCGACCTGTGCGACACGATGGTCAATGGCAGCTTGTGCGCGATGGGCGGCATGACGCCGTACCCGGTACTGTCGGCGCTCAACCACTTCCCGCAGGACTTCGGTCTCGCGAACCCCGACCGCCAGGCGGCTTAAGGAATCCCCATGCTCGACCACCTCAAAGAGACCGACTACGGCACCCCGAAGCGGGAGTCCACACAGGAAGTCACGCTCGAGATCGACGGCAACCAGGTGACCGTTCCCAAGGGCACGTCGCTGATGCGCGCCGCGGCCGATGCCGGCATCCAGGTGCCCAAGCTGTGCGCGACCGACAGCCTCGAGCCGTTCGGCTCGTGCCGGCTGTGCCTGGTCGAGATCGACGGCCGCAAGGGCTTCCCGGCCTCGTGCACGACGCCGGCCGAGCCCGGCATGAAGGTGCGCACGCAGACACCGAAGTTGCAGGATCTGCGCAAGGGCGTGATGGAGCTCTACATCTCCGACCACCCGCTCGACTGCCTGACCTGCAGCGCGAACGGCAACTGCGAGCTGCAGGACATGGCCGGCGTGACCGGCCTGCGCAACGTGCGCTACGGCTTCGATGGCGCGAACCACCTGAACACCGAGACGGACGAGTCGAACCCGTACTTCACTTACGACGCGAGCAAGTGCATCGTCTGCAACCGCTGCGTGCGCGCCTGCGAGGAAACGCAGGGCACGTTCGCGCTGACGATCTCGGGCCGCGGCTTCGAGTCGCGCGTCTCGCCGGGCATGGACGAGCCGTTCATGGAGTCGGAATGCGTCAGCTGCGGCGCCTGCGTCGAGGCCTGCCCGACGGCCACGCTGCAAGAGAAGTCCGTCATCTGGCTCGGCCAACCCGAGCACAGCAAGATCACGACCTGTGCGTATTGCGGCGTCGGTTGCGGCTTCAAGGCCGAGATGAAGGGCAACGAGGTCGTGCGCATGGTGCCGTGGAAAGACGGCGCGGCGAACGAAGGCCACAGCTGCGTGAAGGGCCGCTTCGCCTGGGGCTACGCGACGCACGCCGACCGCATCACGACACCGATGATCCGCAAGACGATCACCGACCCGTGGCAGGCCGTGAGTTGGGAAGAAGCGATCGGCTACGCCGCGAGCGAATTCAAGCGCATCCAGGCCAAGTACGGCCGGGACTCGATCGGCGGCATCGTCTCGTCGCGTTGCACCAATGAAGAGGGCTACCTGGTCCAGAAGCTGGTGCGTGCCGCGTTCGGCAACAACAACGTCGACACCTGCGCACGCGTGTGTCACTCGCCGACCGGCTACGGACTGAAGCAGACGTTGGGCGAATCGGCGGGCACGCAGACCTTCGCGTCGGTGGACAAGTCCGATGTGATCCTCGTGATGGGTGCGAACCCGACCGACGGCCACCCGGTGTTCGCGTCGCGCATGAAGAAGCGACTGCGCCAGGGCGCGAAGCTGATCGTGATCGACCCGCGCAAGATCGACATCGTGAGGTCGCCGCACATCAAGGCTGAACATCACCTGCAGTTGCGGCCGGGCACGAACGTGGCCGTCGTCACCGCGCTCGCCCACGTGATCGCCACCGAAGGCCTGATGGCCGACGAGTACATCGGCGAGCGTTGCGACGACAAGTCCTTCCGCGAATGGCGCGAGTTCGTCTCGCGCCCCGAGAACTCGCCCGAGGCGACCGCCGCCACCACCGGTGTGCCCGCCGCCGACATGCGCGCCGCGGCCCGCCTGTACGCCACCGGCGGCAACGCGGCGATCTACTACGGCCTGGGCGTCACCGAGCACAGCCAGGGCTCGACCACCGTGATGGGCATCGCCAACCTGGCGATGTGCACCGGCAACGTCGGCCGCGAAGGCGTGGGCGTGAACCCGCTGCGCGGCCAGAACAACGTGCAGGGCTCGTGCGACATCGGCTCGTTCCCGCACGAGCTGCCCGGCTACCGCCATGTGTCGGACACCATCGTGCGCAACCAGTTCGAAGCGGCCTGGGGCGTGAAGCTGCAAAGCGAACCCGGCCTGCGCATCCCGAACATGTTCGACGCCGCGATCGACGGCAGCTTCATGGGCCTGTACTGCGAAGGCGAGGACATCGTGCAGTCCGACCCCGACACGCAGCACGTCGCCCACGCGCTCGAAGCGATGGAGTGCATCGTCGTGCAGGACCTGTTCCTGAACGAAACCGCGAAGTACGCGCACGTGTTCCTGCCCGGCTCGTCCTTCCTCGAGAAGGACGGCACGTTCACGAACGCCGAACGCCGCATCTCGCGCGTCACCAAGGTGATGCCGCCGGCGGCGACCTACGCCGACTGGGAGGTGACGATGCTGCTGTCGAACGCGCTCGGCTACCCGATGAACTACAAGCACCCGAAAGAGATCATGGCCGAGATCGCGGCGTTGACACCCACGTTCTCGGGCGTGAGCTACGAGTTGATCGACAAGCTGGGCAGCGTGCAGTGGCCGTGCAACGCCGCGGCGCCGAACGGCACGCCGACGATGCACATCGACCAGTTCGTGCGCGGCAAGGGCAAGTTCATCATCACGCAGTACGTCGCGAGCGACGAGAAGGTGACGCGCAAGTTCCCGCTGATTCTGACCACCGGCCGCATCCTGTCGCAGTACAACGTCGGCGCGCAGACGCGGCGCACCGACAACAACCAGTGGCACAGCGAAGACCGGCTCGAGATCCACCCGGTCGATGCGGAAGACCGCGGCATCATGGACGGTGACTGGGTCGGCATCCAGAGCCGGGCCGGCGACACGGTGCTGCGCGCGATCGTCAGCGAGCGCATGCAGCCGGGCGTGGTCTACACGACCTTCCACTTCCCCGAGTCGGGCGCGAACGTCATCACCACCGACAACTCCGACTGGGCCACCAACTGCCCCGAATACAAGGTGACCGCGGTGCAGGTGATGCCGGTGTCGCAGCCCTCCGAATGGCAGCGCGAGTTCAGCCGCTTCGACAAGGTCCAGGCTGAGCTGCTGGAGCAGCGCCACGCCGCCGAAGTGACCGGCAAATGAAGCGCGACGGTTTCGACATGCCCGCTGACGGCGCGCGCCTCGCCCCGGTCGTGCGCTGGCGCGATGGCGTGTGCAGCGAGGTCGATGACTGGCTCACCGAGGAGGTGCCGGTCGCGTTCGAGTTCAACGGCGTCTCGCACGCGGTGATGCTGGCGACGCCGGCCGACCTCGAAGACTTCGCGCTCGGCTTCGGGCTGAGCGAAGGCATCTTCGCGAGCGCGGCCGATCTGTACGGCTGCGATGCGAGCACGTCGGCACAAGGCATCACCCTGCACATGGAGGTCTCGGCGCGCAGCTTTGCCGGGCTGAAGGAGCGGCGTCGCACGCTGGCCGGCCGCACCGGCTGCGGCGTGTGCGGGGCCGAGAGCCTGGACCAGGTGCTGCGCCCCGTGCCGGTGGTTTCCGTCGGGGCGCCGGTGCATTCCGGCGCGATCGCCTGCGCGATGCGCGAGATGCACGAACGCCAGCGGCTGAACCAGGCCACCGGCTCGGTGCACGCCGCCGCGTGGTGCAGCGCCGACGGCGCGGTGCAATGGCTGCGCGAGGACGTCGGCCGCCACAACGCACTCGACAAGCTGATCGGTGCACTCGCCCGCGCCAACATCGACGCCTCGGCAGGTTTCATCGCGGTGACGAGCCGGGCCAGCGTCGAAATGGTGCAGAAGGCCGCGGTCGCCGGCGCACCGCTGCTCGCCGCAGTTTCGGCGCCATCGCTGCTCGCGGTCGAGACCGCGCGCGCCGCTGGCATGGGCCTGGTCGGCCTGGTGCGTCGCGACGATCTCGTGATCTATGCCCACGCCGAACGCGTCGTGCTCGACGCGCGCAAGGATTGACCCATGAACAACGACAACCTGATCCGCATGGTCAACCGCATCGGCGCGTTCTTCGCCGCGATGCCGGACCGCGAGGAGGCGATGCGCGACATCGCCCAGCACGTGCGCCGCTTCTGGGAGCCGCGCATGCGCAAGCAGCTGTTCGTGCATCTCGACGAGCAGCAGGGCGAAGGCGTCGATGCGCTGGTGCTCGCCGCGCTGCGCCAGCACCGCGCGCTGTTCAGCTGACCTGAAAGGCCCCGACCCACGGCGCCAGCGCGGCGGCGCCGGGGGGCGTCAACGTCAGCGCGCGCGATCCGGCCGTACGGCGCAGCCAGCCTTGCGCCACCGCATGGTCGAGTAACGCGACGGCGAGCCCGCCCGCGAGGTGGTCGCGCCGCTCCGACCAATCCAGACAGGCATACGCGTAGCGCTTCGCCGCCGAGACCGGCAGCGCCACACCCATCTGCTGCAAGGCCTCACGCCCGACCTCGCTGAGCACGAAGTGGCCGTCGCGCGCCACCAGCGTGCCGCGCGCCAGCAGGCCCTCGAACAGCGCCACACCCAGCTCGCCGGCGAGGTGGCTGTAGCAGGTGCGCGCGGCCTTCAGCGGCTTGTACG
>JBDUAG010000659.1:0-2663 GCA_040004785.1 Burkholderiales bacterium
ACGAACGGGCGAATAGCGTTTTCGCAGACGTTGTTGTCGATCGGGTAGGTGCCGTCCTTGATGTACCTCACGAGCTTGGGCCACTGCGCGGTCGCGTAGTGCAGCGCCTTGCCGAGCAGACTGCCAGGCAGCACGCTGTGCAGATGTTGGAGCGCGAGCTCCTTGATCTGTTCGAGCACCAGCGCGCTCTCGGTCTGGCGCCGTCGCTGCAACGCCATCGCGTCCAGCTCCTCACGGCGCGCCTCGGCTTCGACGTGGTACAGCTTGCCGATCAGCGCGATGAAGCGCGCCGCCAGCTGCTCGGGTCCACGCTTGTCTTTGGGCAGCGCCTGCAAGGCTTCGTGGAAGTATCTTCGGCAATGCGCCCAACAACCCAGGTGCACGAGCTGATGCTGGCTCGGCCACGGCCCCGTATGGCTCATAGCCGTCGCTCATCAACACGCCGCCTGACCGCATGCCTTCATACAGTGCCTTGGCTGTCTGCGTGCTGCGACTCGGTGAGTAGCCGAAGAGACGGATGGGCGGTCCCGCGCCGGTGGGACCGCTGCCATCGGTCATCTGCACCCACATGTAGCTCTTGGACTGGGCTTTGCGCCCCGGCTCCTTCAGGACCTGCACCTCCGTCTCATCGCCATGCACGATGAAGGACTCCAGCAGCGCGTCGCGCAGCAGGTTGATCACGGGCTGCACCGCCTGACCCGTGCGCACGACGCTCGCGGCCAGCGTGTTGCGCGAGAGCGTTGTGCCGCCGAAGCGCCCGAGCAGCGCGGCCTGCCGGTAGAGCGGCAGTCCGTCTTGGTACTTCGCGCTGATGATCCAGGCGAGCGCCGCCTCGCTCAGGAGCCCCTTGGGGATCAGCTGCGGCGGCTTGGCCGCCAAGCGCAGTCCACCGTCACAGCAGGGACACGCGTACTTCACGCGCTCATGGCGGATCACGCGCACCTGCTGGGGCACGACGTCCAGTTGCTCGCTCGACTCCACGCCGATCTCGGTCAACGTGGCGCCGTCGTGCGGGCAGACGCGTTCGTGCTCGGGCAGCTCGTGCCGGACCACCTCGCGTGGCAGCGCCGGATCGAGAGGCTTGCGGCCCCGTTTACTGCGCTTGTGCGCGGGCACCGTGACTTGGTCGTCCTCGCGTTCTTCTTCGGCGGGCTGCGCCTCCTTGGCTTCGGCCTCTGCTTCGTTGAAGAACAGGTCCTTCTGGTGCGTCGCGCCGACCTCGCTCCTGGCCGCGAACAGTTGGCGCTTGAAGTGGTTCAGCTGCTCCTTGAGCAAGTCGCGCTCGGTGCGCACCACCCGAAGCTCCCCCATGGCCTCGGCCAACGCCTGCTTCAGCGCTTCGATCTCTTCGGACTGGGGCATGTGGACCATCGGCGCGCATTGTCTTGGCGCCGTCGCGCCCGCGGGGCCTGATCATCGCATCGGCCCGTAACAATGCCGGCTTCTTGCAACCAACTTATACAGTGGTCGCGTCGATGCCTTACGCGACCCGTTCGTACAGACGCTGTGGGTGGCGCTGCACGACGCCGATGTCGATGCCCTCGAGCAGCCAGTGCAACTGCTCGACCGTGAGCGTCGGCACGGCCGTCTCGGTGGGCCAGATGAACTTGTCCTTCTCGAGGCGCTTGAGCAGCAGCCAGAAGCCGTTGCGCTCCCAGCCGAGGATCTTCACGCGGTTGCGGTGCCGGTTGCCGAAGACGTACACGCTGCTGGCGAACGGGTCCAGTCCGAGCGACTGCTCGACCAGCGTCGCCAGGCCATTGATGTTGAGCCGGAAGTCGATCGGGGTGCGGTGCAGGTAGACCTTTAGCCCTTCGTCGAGACGGAACACCGCATCCTCCCGAGCGCCTCGAACATCTCGAGCGTCTGCCGCAGCTCGACCGCTCGCACCTCGACCACCACGCCGTTGGGCAGCCACGCCTGCACGCTCATCGCGTTGGATGACTCCTCGCTGCTACTGCGCATGGTCGACGCCACCACTGGCAACTCGACGAACGCCTCGCGCGCTGCCCCCGGCCTTGCAACGACTGCTCGCCCGCGTCCCTGCTCATGCTCCCGGATCCAGCGACTGAGTTGATTGGCATTGAGGTCGCACTCGCGCGCCAGCTTCGACACAGACGCCCCGGACCTCGCGCACAGCGCCACCAGCTCGGCTTTCACGCCTTCGTCGAAGACCTTGCGGCCGTCCCTCTTGCGGCCCACCACCAGTCGGCCCACCAGCTCTTCCACTTCGTCTGACATCACGTTCCCGCGTTCATCCACGTGGGAACGTAGCCTGTCAGGTTGAAGGCTCCTCATCAAGGACGCAGTTCATAGCGCGCTTACGATAGAGCGAAAGACCCGCATCTCGACGGTACGAATGTCAAGTTGCGGGTGTCCCGTTCGGCGCGGCGTATGTCGCTGATGGGTCGGCAGTGTGAGTACGCGGCCCTCGGATGCAGTCGTTCAGCCGGGATCCTCTGCCGGTCGACGCTGGCCACCTGCGAACGACCGCAGTCGCCGCCGCTGACTTTCTCAGCGGTGTGAGCGAAGGTCAAGTTTCAAGCTACACCGGTCGCTCGCTGAGAAAACCTCCGCCGGCTGCTATGGGTCGCTATGCAGAGCTCTGCATAGCGACCCCTATGCGCAGGTCGCAACTATGCGCAGATGGTCTGGCGCGGCAC
>JBDUAG010000117.1:0-8908 GCA_040004785.1 Burkholderiales bacterium
TCGTCGATCCGCGCGTGCAGTTCCAGGCGGTCGGCAAATGACGGGCGTCGCGGTGGTGGCGCCGATGTCGCCCAACGCGCGCGCCTGGGCGCGCTTCAGGCGCAATCGGCTGGGGCTGTGGTCACTGTGGATCTTCGCGGCGCTGCTGCTGCTGAGCGCGCTCGCCGAGGTGTTGTGCAACGACAAGCCGCTGGTCGCGCGCTATGAGGGCGAGCTGTTCTTTCCGATCCTGAACAACCAGCCCGAGGTGCGCTTCGGCGGCGACTTCCGCACCCCCACCGATTGGAGCGACCCGTTTATCGCGCAGCAGTTCGCCAAGCCCGGCAACTGGATGTTGAGGCCGCCGAACCACCACTCGGGCAACTCGATCGAATACTTTTCCAAGCCGCCGAACCCGTCGGCGCCGAACGCCGACCACTGGCTCGGCACCGACCAGGTCGGCCGCGACGTGGTCGCGCGGCTGCTCTTCGGCTTTCGCGTCAGCATCCTCTTCGCGTTCGCGCTGACCGCGATCGGCCTCGTCATCGGGCTCGCGGCCGGTGCGGTGCAAGGCTACTTCGCCGGCCGTCTCGACCTGACGATGCAGCGCCTGATCGAGATCTGGACGTCCATCCCCGAGCTCTACCTGCTGATCATCTTCGCGTCGATCTTCGAGCCGTCGATCGGGCTGCTGCTGGTGCTGCTGTCGCTGTTCGGCTGGGTCGGGCTGTCGGATTACACGCGCGCCGAGTTCCTGCGCAACCGCTCGCTCGAATTCGTCAGGTCAGCGCGCGCACTCGGCCTGAGCAACCTGCAGATCATCTGGCGCCACGTGCTGCCGAACTCGCTGACGCCGGCCATCACCTTCTTGCCGTTCCGCATGGGCGCGGCGATCCTGAGCCTGGTCGCGCTCGACTTTCTCGGCCTCGGCGTGCCGCCCCACGTGGCCTCGCTCGGCGAGCTCGTGAAGCAGGGCAAGGCGAACCTCGACGCATGGTGGATCATCTTCCCGACCTTCGCGGTGCTGGTGCTGACGATGCTGCTGCTGACCTTCATCGGCGACGCGCTGCGCGACGCCTTCGACACGCGCAAGTCATGAGCGCGGCGAATCTCCTCGAAGTCGATCACCTCACGGTGCGCTTCGGCGCGAGCATGGTCGTGAACGACGTGTCGTTCAGCATCGCGGCGGGCGAGAAGTTCGCGCTCGTCGGCGAATCGGGTTCGGGCAAGTCGATCACCGCGCTGTCGGTGCTTCGGCTCGTCGATGCCGCGACCGCCACCGGCGCGATCCGCTTCGAGGGCGCGGACCTGCTGAAGAAGTCGGAGCGCGAGATGCGCGGCCTGCGCGGTGGCGACATGGCGATGATCTTCCAGGAGCCGATGACGGCGTTGAATCCGCTCTACACGATCGGCAACCAGATCGGCGAGGTGCTGGAGCTGCACGAAGGGCTGCGCAAGAACGAGGCGCGCGCCCGCGCGATCGAGTTGCTGGCGCGCACCGGCATCCCCGAGCCGGAGCGCCGCATCGATGCATTCCCGCACCGGCTCTCGGGCGGTCAACGCCAGCGCGCGATGATCGCGATGGCGCTCGCCTGCCGCCCCAAACTGCTGATCTGCGACGAGCCGACGACTGCACTCGACGTGACGATCCAGGCCCAGATCCTCGCGCTGCTCGACGAGCTGCAGGCCGAGATGGGCATGGCGCTGTTGTTCATCACCCACGACCTGAATCTGGTGCGGCGCTTTACGCACCGTGTCGGCGTGATGGAGCGCGGCGTGCTGGTCGAAACCGGCGAGACCGAAGCGGTGTTCGCGAACCCGCAGCACGCCTACACGCGCAAGCTGCTTGCGAGCCGGCCGCAGCGCGTGGTGCAGCCACTCGGCGCCGACGCGCCGGTGCTGGTCGCGGGCGACGATGTCGGCATCACGTTCACGCTGCCGCAGGGCTGGTTCGGCAAGCTGCGCTTCGAAGCGGTGCGCCACGCGACGCTGCGGCTGCGGCGCGGCGAGACGCTCGGCATCGTTGGCGAGTCAGGCTCGGGCAAGACGACGCTCGGGATGGCGCTGCTCGCGTTGCAGCCGATCTCGGGCGGCAGTGTGTCGCTCGATGGCCAGCGCATCGACGACGCCGACCGCAGCGTGTTGCGCGCGATGCGCAAGCGCATGCAGGTAGTGTTCCAGGATCCGTTCGCGTCACTGAGCCCGCGCATGACGGTCGGCCAGATCGTTGGCGAAGGCCTGGCGCTGCACCGGCCGGAGCTTTCGGTGGCCGAGCGGGAGAAGATCGTGCTCGCGATGCTCGAGGAGGTCGGCCTGAGCGCCGCGCACGGCGTGGCCAATGTGCTGCAGCGCTACCCGCACGAGTTCTCGGGCGGCCAGCGGCAGCGCATCGCGATCGCACGCGCGGTGGTGCTGCGGCCCGAGGTGCTGGTGCTGGACGAACCCACTTCGGCACTCGATGTCTCGGTGCAGCAGCAGGTGCTGGCGCTGCTCGCCGAGCTGCAGCGCCACTACGGCATGAGCTATGTGTTCATCAGCCACGACCTCGCCGTGGTGCGCGCGATGTCGCACCGCGTGATGGTGATGAGGAACGGCGACGTGATCGAGGAAGGCGAAGCGCTTGCGCTGTTCGATGCACCGCGCGAGGCGTACACGAAGGCGCTGCTGGCGGCGGCGCATCTGGCCTGAGCGGGGCCACGCGCGTCACGTGGGCCGGGTGAGCTGGCGGTACAGCGTGTTCGCGCGAGTCAGGTGGGCGTGCATCGCGGCGGCCGCGCCGGCAGGATCGCGCGCGGCAATCGCGTCGACGATGCGCTCGTGCTCGGCCAAGGTGAGTTCTTCGGCGCCGGGCGCCCGCACGAGCGACTCGTAGTACTCGCCGGCCCATCGAAACATCGCTTCGACGATCGAAGGAAAGATGGGGTTGCGGCTGATGCCTGCGATCTCCCGATGGAACGCCATGTCGAGCTCGATGAAGCGTGCCAGATCGACCATCGATGCCCGGTGCTGTGCCACGAGCAGTCGCAGGCGCGCAACGTCCTCTTCCGTCGCGCGTTCGGCGGCCATTCGCGCAGTGCCGGCTTCGAGAAACACGCGCACTTCCTTCAAGTGATCGAGCGTTCCCGGCTGGGTGCGCAGCATGTGCATCGCGCCGCCTGCAAACTGCGACATCAGACGTTCTGCCGTCGGCACGACGACGCGGGCACGCTCGCCGTGCGCGATCTCGACGATCCCCGAGCGTTCGAGCGACTGCAACGCTTCGCGAACGGCTGGCCGCCCGACGCCGTACTCCTTCATCAGTTCGCGCTCGGACGGCAGGTGGGTGTTCGGCGGGATGGCTCCGGAGCTGATGCGCTCCATCAACCGGTCCAGGACCTCCTGGTAGAGCTTGCGGCGCTGAATCGTCTCGGCCATGGCGATGTTCGCGGCGCGAAGCCGCACTCCAACTGCTGGTGTGATGACGTTATCACGGCGATTCGGGCGTGGAGACTCAACGCACGATCGACGCCGGCCCCACGTAAACCCTGATTTCCTCTGTTAGCACCATATGGCGTACTCGTTATACCAACTCGTCGTATCTAAAGCTGGTCTCGACCGTGAGGGACACGGTGCTTTCGCCAACCGCAGGAGACAACGTGGTCAACACATCCGCGCCCGCCATCGAACAATCAGCGATTCGAAAGGTCTCGATCCGGCTCGTGCCGTTCGTGGCCCTGATGTTCTTCATCAACTTCCTCGACCGCACCGCGATCTCGTTCGCGGGGCCGAACGGGCTGACCAAGGATCTGGGCCTCACCGCCGCGCAGTTCGGCTTCGCGGCCGGCGTCTTCTTCGTCGGCTACATCCTGCTCGAGATCCCGAGCAACCTCGCGCTGCACAAATTCGGCGCACGGCGCTGGATGGCGCGCATCATGGTGACCTGGGGCATGGTCGCGTTGCTGTTCACCTGGGTCAGCAGCATCAACGGGCTCTACTGGTTGCGGTTTCTGTTGGGCGTTGCCGAGGCCGGCTTCTTCCCCGGCGCGATCCTCTTCCTGAGCCTGTGGGTGCCCGCCAAGCACCGCAGCCATGTGCTCGGGCTGTTCTACCTCGCGCAGCCGCTGACCATCGTGATCGGCGCGCCGGTCGCCGCACTGCTGATCGGGGCGGACGGCGCATTCGGCCTCGCTGGCTGGCGCATCATGTTCTTCGGTGTCGCGATCCCGGCCATCGTCGTTGGCGTGATCGCGTGGTTCTACCTCGCCGACAGACCGGCGGACGCGAAGTGGCTCAGCGCGGCCGAACGCGACTGGCTGACCGCCGAACTCGCGAAGGAAGACCGCTCCAAGGCCGACGACCATGGCCGCCACGCGGGCACGGCATTGCGCGATCCACGCGTCTGGACATTTGCGCTGATCTACTTCGGGCTCGTGTATGGTCTGTACGCACTGGCCTTCTTCCTGCCGACCATCATCGGCGGATTCGAAGCGCAGTTCGGGAGCAAATTCAACGTGTTCCAGAAGGGCCTGATCACCGCGCTCCCGTACCTGCCGGCGGCCGTGGCGCTGTTCCTGTGGAGCCGACATTCCACGAAGCACGGCGTGCACAACTGGCACGTCGGCATCCCGGCGTTGATCGGCGCGCTCAGCGTCCCGTGTGCGCTGTATATGAAGTCGCCGGCCACCACAGTCGCGGTCGTCACCGTCACCGCCTGCGCGATCTTCGCGGCATTGCCGAACTTCTGGGCCCTGCCCGCACGCTTCCTGAGCGGTGCGGGAGCGGCGGCCGGCATCGCGCTGATCAACACGATGGGCAATTTCGGCGGCTTCGCGGCGCCCTACATCACCGGCGCCGTCAAGGACGCCACCGGCTCGTATCAGGCACCGATGTTCGTCGTGAGCGGCTTCCTGCTGCTGTCGGCGATCCTGGTCATGTGGATCGCTGCGGCGCGGGACAAGCCAGCCGTCGCCGGCAGCCGTTTTTCTCTCGGTCCCACGCCGCACGCGAAGTGAACGGCGCCGCCTTCTTCCTCAACCCCGGAGATCTCCATCGTGAATGAAAAAATTGCACTGTTCGGCGCGGGCGGCAAGATGGGCGTGCGCCTGTCGAAGAACCTGCTGAAGTCCGACTACCGCGTCAGCCACATCGAACCCAGCCCGGTCGGCCGCGCACGTCTGAAAGATGAACTCGGCATCGAGTGTGTCGACATCGACGCCGCGCTCGACAACGTCGATGTCGTGATCCTCGCCATCCCCGACACGCTGATCGGCAAGATCTCGCACGAGATCGCACCCAGGCTCAAGGCCGGCACGATGGTGATGACGCTGGACGCGGCCGCGCCGTTCGCCGGCCATCTGCCCGACCGCAAGGACCTCACCTACTTCGTCGCGCACCCCTGCCACCCGACGATCTTCAACGACGAGACCGATGCCGACGCGCGCAAGGACCACTTCGGCGGTGGCGCGGCGAAGCAGTCGATCACCAGCGCTCTGATGCAAGGCCCCGCCGAAGCCTTCGACCTTGGCGAGGCGGTCGCGAAGGTGATCTACGCGCCGATCCTGCGCTCGTACCGGCTGACGGTCGACGAGATGGCGATCCTGGAGCCGGGCCTGTCGGAAACCATCTGCGCGACCCTGCTCGACGTGATGCGCGAGGCGATGGACGAGACCGTCCGGCGCGGCGTGCCCGAACAATGCGCGCGCGACTTCCTGCTTGGCCACATGAACATCCTGGCCGCCGTGATCTTCAAGGAGATTCCGGGCGCGTTCTCGGACGCCTGCAACAAGGCGATCACGTTCGGCAAGCCGCGCCTGATGCGCGACGACTGGCTGAAGGTGTTCGACCGCGACGAGATCGCCGAGAGCATCCGCCGCATCACCTGACGAGCACGCCGAGGAGATCACGATGGGCGAACGCATCCATGCGACCTACTGGCTCGAAACCGGTGACGACCCGGCCCGCGC
The DNA here is from genome assembly GCA_040004785.1 of Burkholderiales bacterium. Lineage (GTDB taxonomy): Bacteria > Pseudomonadota > Gammaproteobacteria > Burkholderiales > Burkholderiaceae_C > LMDS01. The sequence goes on from JBDUAG010000117.1 coordinate 5,922, forward strand.
GGCCGAAGTCATTGCCGGCGAACAGTCGAGCGGCACCTTCGTCGCGCTCGCGACCGAGACCCCCGAGTTGAAAGCGCGCGCCGGTGCCCGCGTCGAACGGCTCGAGGTGATCGACAGCTCGGCCACGCCGAGCCTGCCGACACCGAAGCAGTCGGCCCGCTACACGCGCTGCTTGCTCGAACTGTCGTGGCCCATCGAGAACCTCGGCCCGTGCCTGCCGACCCTGATGGCGACGATCGCCGGCAACCTCTACGAGCTGCGCGCCGTCACCGGCCTGCGGCTGCTCGACCTGCAGCTGCCGCCCTCGTTCGCGGCCGCCTACCCCGGGCCGGCGTTCGGCATCGAAGGCACGCGCAAGCTGGCCGGCGTTGCGCACGGCCCGCTCATCGGCACGATCATCAAGCCGAGCGTCGGGCTCTCTGCCGACGAGACGGCGCAGCAGGTGCGCGAACTGGTCGCCGGCGACATCGACTTCATCAAGGACGACGAGTTGCAGGCCGACGGCCCGAACTGCCCGTTCAACGACCGCGTGCGCGCGGTGATGCGGGTCGTCAACGACGCCGCGCAGCGCACCGGCAAGAAGGCGATGGTCGCCTTCAACCTGACCGGTGATCTGGACAAGATGCGCCGCCGCCACGACCTCGTGCTGGCCGAAGGCGGCACCTGCGTGATGGCCTGCCTGAACTCGGTCGGCCTGGTCGGCCTGACGGAACTGCGGCGCCATTCGCAATTGCCGATCCACGCGCACCGCGCCGGCTGGGGTTACCTGAATCGTTCGCCGGCACTCGGCTTCGACTTCGCTCCGCTGCAGAAGATCTGGCGGCTCGCCGGTGCGGATCACCTGCACGTCAACGGCCTGCGCAACAAGTTCAGCGAGTCGGATGAAAGCGTCATCGCCGCGGCGCGCTCGGTGCTCGCGCCGGTGATGCCGAGCGCGGCGCTGACGGCCATGCCGGTGTTCAGCTCGGGCCAGACCGGCCTGCAGGCGCACGACACCTACGCGGCGCTGGGCAGCGCCGACCTCATCCACACGGCCGGCGGCGGCATCTTCGGCCACCCGAAGGGCGTGCCTGCCGGCGTCGAGGCGCTGCGCGCGTCGTGGCACGCCGCGACCTCCGGCATCCCGCTCGCCCGGCATGCCGAGCGCGTGCCGGCGCTGGCGCAGGCGCTGGAGTTCTGGCGATGAAGCCATCGGCAGACCAATGGCCCGACGGCCCGCTGCTGGCCTACTACGGAGACGACTTCACCGGCTCGACCGACGCGATGGAGGCGATGACCGCCGCCGGCGTCTCGACCGTTCTCTTCCTGAGCACACCGAGCCCCGCGATGCGTGCGCGCTTCTCCGATGCACGCTGCATCGGCATCGCCGGCTCGTCGCGCGGGCGCAGCCCGGAGTGGATGGATGCCGAGTTGCCCACGATCTTCGCGGCACTCGCGTCGCTGAAGGCGCCGATCCTGCACTACAAGGTCTGCTCCACGTTCGATTCATCGCCCGGCATCGGCTCGATCGGCCGCGCGATCGACCTGGGGACGAAGACGATGCCGGGCCGCTGGACGCCGACCATCGTCGGTGCCCCCCGACTGAAGCGCTACCAGGTCTTCGGCAACCTGTTTGCGGCCGTCGACGGCATCGGCTACCGACTCGATCGCCATCCGACCATGTCGCGCCACCCGGTCACGCCGATGGCCGAATCCGACCTGCGCCGCCACCTCGCCTTGCAGACCTCGCGGCGCATCGAGCTGATCGACATGCTGCAGCTGCGACACGGCAGCGCGGCGCAGAGCGTCATCGACCTGCAACACGATGACGTGCCGGTCGTCCTCGTCGATGTGCTGGACGAAGAGACGCTTCGGGCAGCGGGCCGCCTGCTCTGGGAGCAGCGCGGAGAAGGCTTCTTCAGTGCGTCGTCGTCCGGCCTCCAGTACGCACTGGCGGCGCACTGGCGCGCGTTGGGGCTCATCCCTGCGGAGCCCTCGCTGCCCAAGCCCTCGCCGGTCTCCTCCATCGCGGTCGTCAGCGGCAGTTGCTCACCCGTCACGGCGTCGCAGATCGCCTGGGCGCGACACAACGGTTTCGTGACCGAGCGCCTGCAACTCCCGCGCGCTCTCGACGCGAACGTGCGGGAGGACGAGATCGAGCGCGTCGTCAAGGTCGCGATCGCGGCGCTCGAACGAGGCACCAGCCCGCTGGTCTTCAGCGCGGAAGGCCCGGACGATGAGACGGTCCTCGGTTTCGATGCCCTCGCACGCGACGCCCGCCTGTCACGCCCCGATGCCGCCCGGCTCGTCGGCGCGACCTTGGCCGAGGTCATGCGCAGGTTGCTGGACCGCACGCCGCTGCAGCGTGCCGTCGTCGCCGGCGGTGACAGCTCCGGAGAGGTCGCTGGGGCGCTCGACATCGAAGCCCTGACCGTGTCGACCGGCCTGGCACCGGGCGCGCCGCTGTGCCGGGCCTGGTCGAGCGTGCAGCGACGCGACGGCCTGGAGATCGTCCTCAAGGGCGGCCAGATCGGCGGCGCGGGCTTCTTCGGGCAAGCACGCGGCTGAGCGCGGCTGACGCAGCATCAGAACGTCGGCTCGATCTCCTGCAAGATGTCGTAGAGCTTGCTGAAGGCCGCGTCGGGCGTGCCGTCCGCGGCCGTGCACCGGGCGCGCACGCTGGGCGGCAGCGCGCTGAGCGCCACTGCGGCGGCGTCCTTCTGCGCGACTGCGGCCGCCAGTGAACGAGCGCCGCGCAGCGCGAGTTCGAGCGCCTGATGCGTGTCGGACAGCGGCTGTGCCATCTTGCCGATCGTGTCCGCCACAGACTGCGGGAACCCGAGGGATTCGACCCACAGCGCGCCGACCGTCGGGTGGTCGATGCCGAAGGCTTCCAGCTCGATCGTGGCGAGCTCGGCACCGCGGACCACCGCGAAGCCCGTGAACATCGCATCGGCGATGTCGGGGTAGCTGCGGCACAGGATCAGGTGCCCGGTGGCGTGCAGCAG
>JBDUAG010000660.1:0-2656 GCA_040004785.1 Burkholderiales bacterium
GCGAAGAACCCGCGCGTCAGCACGGTGATCACCGGCGCGTCGAAGCTGGCGCAATTGCAGAGCAACCTCGGCGCGGTCGAGGTGATCGCGAAGCTGACGCCCGACGTGATGGCGCGGATCGACTCGATCAGCGCGCCCATCGCGGCGCAATGAGGCTCAGCGCGCCCGATCGCGCACGACGCGCCAGCCGAGCCAGCCGAGCCAGCCCGCGCCGGCGATGACGGCGAAGCGCAGCAGGCGGCGCCAGCGGCCGCCGCTGCGCAGCAGCGGCGTGACGCCGCCGACCAGTGCCGCGGCGACGCGGTAGCGGCGCAGCCAGGCGAGGCCGGTCGTCAGCCAGTCGCCTTGGATGCCGGCGCCGAGCAGCGTGCCGCCGAGCTTCTGACCGAGCGCCGCGCGCAGCAGCTGCGGCACCTGCACGGCACGCTTGAGCTGCGTCACGTCGCGGCGCAGCTCGTTGCGCGTGAAAGCGATGCGCGTCAGCAGCACCTGCTTGCGCGCGAGCCGGTCCACGCGGTTCATGACAGCTCCCCCATCGCCGGGTACGGCGATCGACCCTCCGGGAGGGTCGGGCCTTGCTTGGGGCGGCTCGGTGCGGCGGCCCGATTCATTTCGGGTCCGTGCCGCGCATGAACGCGGCGTCGTTGTGCAGCTCGGCCAGGGTCTCGGCCATCAGCGGCGGGTACGCGTGAATTCGCGCGCGCAGCCACCACAGCACGCCGGCGCCGGCGAGTGCGTAGGCCAGCGCGATCCAGCCCAGCACCGCATGGCCGAGCGTCGGCCAGAGCGCGAACGCGAGCCACGCCGAGAGCGCGACCACCGCACCACCGAACAGGCCCAGCGCCGCGATGCTTGCGACCAGCGTGAACACGAGCCGGCCGCCGGCCTCGCCGACCTCGATGCTGGCGAGCTCGAGCCGGTGCCGCAGCGCGCCGAACAGGTCGGCGCTGAGACGCCGCAACGCGTCGATCACAGTCGCTTCATCGCCGGACGGGCGGGCCATGGGCAGGTTCGGCGAGAGTTGATCAGCGACGACCGATCAGCAGCCCGACGACGACGCCCAAGCTGGCGGCGGCGAGGATCGAGCGCCACGGGTTGTCGTGCACGAAATCGTCGGTGGCGCGGGCCGCGGCCTTGCTGTGGTGCACGGCCGAATGACGGGCGTCGTGCATGCGCTCGCGCAACGCCCTGAGTTGTTCGAGCGCGCGAGCGCGCAGCTCGGCAGCCTTGTCGCCAGTGGCGTTGGCGGCTTGCGAGAGCATGTCTTCGGCGCCGCTGATGGCGTCGTTGACCTCGTCCTGCACTTCTTCGGCGGTGGCGGCGGCGGATTTGGCGTTCATGGTGGGGGCTCCTGAGTCGAAAAGCGGTGTCAGGGCGAGCGGGCTCTCCCTGATCCCATCATAGTGCGCGCGGCGATTCGTTCAATGCCCCAAGCTGCGCGGGTGTGCCGACATTTTCCCAGAGGCCATGCCAGACTTCGGCGGTGATCGCGCCTCGGCGCATGCCTTCGAACAGCAGCGGCCCGAGCGCCACGCGCGTGCCGGGCGCGATGTGGGCGCACAGCGAGGCGCGGCACAGCGCGAGATTGGCGTAGGTCCAGCGTTGACCATCGGGGCCGGCGGCGTCGGCCAGGCCGTGGCCATCGGCGCTGAGGCCGAAGTCGCCGGCCGGGTGGTAGGTCGGGTTCGGCACGAGCCACAAATGGGCTTGCGCGGTGCTCTGTGCGAAGCGTTCCGCGGTGGCCGTGTCGTAGCGGAACTGCGGCGCGTAGATGTCGCCCGAGACGAGCCAGAACGCGTCGTCGGCGTGATCGACGAGCAGCGGCAAGGCCTTCGCGATGCCGCCCGCAGTCTCGAGTGCGCCGCCATGGTCGCGGCCCTCCGTCGAGTAGCGGATCGCGACGCCCCAGCGCGTGCCATCGCCGAGCGCGGCGACGATGCGATCCTCGAGCCAGGCCGTGTTGACGACAATCTCGCGCACGTTGGCGCGCGCCAGAGCCTCGATGTGCCATTCGATCAGCGGCTTGCCGTGAACCGCGAGCAGGGGCTTCGGTGTCTCGTCGGTCAACGGCCGCATGCGCTCGCCGCGGCCGGCTGCCAGGATCATCGCTTTCATACGCTGGCTATCCTTCCGCGTTCGAGCTCGTGGCGTTCGACGCGGCCGGGCGCGAACGCCTCGATCAACGCCGCCAGCAGCGCGCGCGCGCGCGCCGAGTTGTCGGTGCCGAGGTTGCAGACGTACACGTCGAGCGTCACCGCCGCGATCTCGGGCCAGGTGTGCACGGCCATGTGCGATTCGGCCAGCAGCACGACGCCGGTGACGCCGACCGGCTCGGCGGCGTTCGCACCCGGCGCCGCGGCGAAGCGGTGGAACAGTTCGCCGACCGCGCTCAGGCCGGCCGCGCGCACGCCGGCGAGGCACAGCGTGCGCAGCGCCTCGGGTTCGGTCATCACCGGGCGCGCCACAGGGCAGTCGCGCAGGTCGGCGGTCAGGTGCAATCCGTGCATCGGTTGAATTATCCGGTCGATGGTCGCGGACCAAATCACGGCCTCTAAAATGGCCGGCTTCCGCCGCCCACCCTCCTGATTCGCATGGCCTCCAACGACCTGACCTCCCCCGCCTCCAGCACCGTCATGGCCAACGCGATCCGCGCGCT
>JBDUAG010000661.1:0-2654 GCA_040004785.1 Burkholderiales bacterium
ACGGCAGCGGCATGAAGCTGTGGAAGCTGGCGCAGCAGTACACGCTGGCCGACAATTTCTACATGGGCGCGTTCGGCGGCTCGTTCCTGAACCACCAGTACCTGATCTGCGCCTGCGCGCCGACCTACCCGAACGCCGACGCCGCCGACTCGCCCGCCAAAGACTCGATCACCCAGATCGAGCTCGACGCGCAAGGCCGCTTCAAGCGCTTCGTGCCGGCCGACAACATGCCCGCGACCGTGCTCGCCGGCGCGCCGCGCTACAAGAAGGACAGCACGCTGACGCCGAAGGACGCGAGCGGCATGTTCCACGCCGTCAACACGATGCAGCCGGCCTACCAGCCGAGCTACGTGCCGGTGGCCGCCAACGGCGACGCGCGCTACGCCGACGCCAGCAAGCCGACGACCCTGCCGCCGCAATCCCAACCCACGATCGGCGACACGCTCGATGCCAAGGGCGTGAGCTGGGCCTGGTACGCGGGCGGCTGGAACACCGTGCTCGCCGGCACGCCCGAGGGGCGCAAGCAGATCTACAGCGGCAGCGTCAACTTCCAGCCGCACCACCAGCCGTTCAACTACTACACCGCGCTCGACCCGGCGACGCACGCTGCAGCGCGCAGCGCGCACCTGCGCGATTTCGACAGCCGCTTCTACGCCGACGCCGCCGCCGGCCAGTTGCCCGCCGTCACCTTCTACAAACCGCAGGGCGGCCTGAACCAGCACGCCGGCTACGCCAATCTTTCGGATGGCGATGCGCACATCGCCGAGGTGGTCGCCAAGCTGCAGCAAAGCCCGCAGTGGGCGCACATGCTGATCGTCATCACGTACGACGAGAACGGCGGCTTCTACGACCACGCCGCCGTGCCCGCGGGCGACCGCTGGGGCCCGGGCACGCGCATCCCGGCCATCATCGTTTCGCCGTTCGCCAAGAAGGGCTTCGTCGACAAGACGCCCTACGACACTGGCTCGATCCTGCGCTTCATCACGCGCCGCTGGTCGCTGGCGCCGCTGCCCGGCATTGTGATGCGCGACCAGGGCCTGCAGCAGAACGGCAACAAGCCCATGGGCGACCTGAGCGCCGCGCTGGACTTCAACCGCTGAGCGCATAGAGTGCGGCCATGACACGCGCCCTGATCTTCTTCCTCGTGCTGGTGTTCGTCGGCCTGTTCGCCGCGATCAACTGGGATGTCTTCACCGCGCTGACGCCGATCTCCCTCGGCTTCACGACCGTGCAGGCGCCGCTCGGGCTGATCATGCTCGGGCTCGTCGCGTTCCTGTGCGTGCTGTTCACGGTCTGGGTGATCGTGCTGCAGGCCGGCTCGCTGCGCGACGCGCGCCGTCAGACGAAGGAGTTGCAGGCGCAGCGCGACCTCGCCGACCGGGCCGAGGCTTCGCGCTTCACCGAGCTCCGCGCCGACCTGATCCGACGCCTCGACGAGAGCACCAACAGCACCGCGGCGCACATCGCGCAGCTCGAGGACCGGCTGGAGCGGCAGCTCCCCGGCAGTGTCCCGCACGTGACACGGGGCGAGGGTTAGTTCGCCTCGCGAAACGCGCCGGCCGGGCGCTATTCTCGCGCTCGCCTGCCAGACCCTGCGCCGCAGAGCGCACCCAAGACAAACGGAGACATGCACCGATGAATGCACACTCATTCGGGCGGCTGACCGCCCTCGCCCTTGCCGCCACTGCGTTCCTCGCCGCTTGCGGTGGCAGCGACGACGACCCGCCTCCGCCCGAGGAGACTCGCGCGCAGGACGCGCGCAACAGTTTCGCGCCGAGCCCGACCGACGCCGCCGCGACCACCTTCGCGGCGCAGGCCGCGGCCACTGGCGACGTCGTCGACATGAGCACCACGAGCCGCTGGCAGGGCGTGCTGGGCGGCGCGCTGTACCACGTCGAGGTGCCGGCCGCCTGGAACGGCAAGCTGGTGATGTACGCGCACGGTTACGCCGGCAACGGCAACGTGCTCGGTGTCAACAACCCGGCCATCCGCCGTTACCTGATCCAGAACGGCTATGCCTGGGCAGCGTCGAGCTACACCAAGAACTACTACGATGTGCGCGTGGGGGTGGAAGACACGAACGCGCTTGCACTCGCGTTCAACGACATCGCGACCAAGAACGGCCGCACGCTGGCCGCGCCGACCAAGTACTTCATCACCGGCATTTCGATGGGCGGCCACATCACCGCCGCGGCGATCGACGCCGAGGCCACCGCCTCCGCGATCCACAAGGTCAAGTACAGCGGCGCCGTGCCGATGTGCGGCGTGGTCGGCGACACCGAATTGTTCAACGAGTTCGCCGCGATGCAGGTCACCGCGCAGGCGCTGGCCGGCGTGCCGGCCTACCCGACCGACAAGTTCGTCGACATCCAGGCGCTGGTGACCAGCACGCTGTTCTCGACATTCAACAACACGCCGGCGTTCCCGACGCCGTCGATCGTGGCTACACCGGGGGCGGGCGCCAAGTACGTGTCGGTGCTTCAGAACATCACCGGCGGACCGCGGCCGATGTTTGCGCAGGGTCTGGCGTATGGCCAGGCCTTCCCTTCAGCCTACGGCACCTTCATTGCCGACCCGACCACGCCGGTGGGCTCGGTGACCGGCATCCTCAACAAGAACGTGCTCGACACCACCGGCTTCACCTACACGATCGA
>JBDUAG010000662.1:0-2650 GCA_040004785.1 Burkholderiales bacterium
TCGCGCTCGGCGTGCCGATGGTCGAGGTCTGGGGCATGACCGAGACCTGCGGCGCGGCGACCTGCACGCCGGCCGACCGCATCAAGCCCGGCATGATCGGCCCCGCGTGCCCGTTCAATGAGGTGCGGCTGGACCCGGTTACCGGCGAACTGCAGGTCCGCGGCACGAACGTGTTCATGGGCTACCTGAACCTGCCCGAGAAGACCGCCGAAACGATAGCCGCCGATGGCTGGCTGCACACCGGCGACGTGGGCCTCGTCGATGCCGACGGCTGCTACCGCATCACCGACCGGATGAAGGACATCATCATCACGGCCGGCGGCAAGAACATCACGCCCAGCGAGCTCGAGAACGACCTGAAGTTCTCACCCTACGTCACTGATGCGGTGGTGGTCGGCGACAAGCGAGCCTATCTGGTCGTGATCGTGATGATCGACCTGGAGAACGTCGAGAAGTACGCTCAGGACCGCGACATCCCGTTTAGCAACTACGCGAGCCTGACGAAGGCGCCCGAGGTGCAGGCGCTGATCCAGGCTGAGATCGACCGTGTGAACCGCAAGTTCGCGCGCGTCGAGCAGATCAAGAAGTTCTGGCTGCTCGACACCCAGCTGAGTGCCGAGGACGACGAACTCACCCCGACGATGAAGCTCAAACGCAAGCTGGTCGAGAAGAAGTACGCCGACCGGCTCGACGCGATGTACCGCTGATTCCTGCTCTGTTCCACGCTCTTCAACCGGAGACAAGCCATGACGAGATTGACGACCACCCTGATGACCACGGCACTCGCGCTCGCCGCGACCCTGGTGTTTGCGCAATCGAAGGCGCCGCCGCAGGGCGTGACCAAGGACGAGATCGTGATCGGCTCGATCCAGGATCTCTCGGGCCCGATCGCCGGCTTCGGCAAGCAGGTGCGCAACGGCATGCTGCTGCGCGTGGACGAGATCAACGAGCAGGGCGGCATCGGCGGCCGCAAGCTCAAGCTGATCGTCGAAGACTCGGCCTACGACCCGAAGAAGGCCGTGCTCGCGGCACAGAAGCTCGTCAACCAGGACAAGATCTTCATCATGGCCGGGCACATCGGCACGGCGCAGAACAACGCGGCGATGCCGGTGCAGTTCGAGAAGAACGTGATCAACTTCTACCCGGTCACCGCGGCGCGCGAGATGTACGAGCCCTTCAATCGCCTGAAGTATTCGTTCGCGGCGACCTACTACGACCAGATGCGCGGCGCGGTGCCGAAGCTGGTGAAGGAGAAGGCCGCAAAGAAGGTCTGCACCATGTACCAGGATGACGAGTTCGGCCTCGAAGTCGTGCGCGGTGCCGAGGCGGGCCTGAAGACGCTGGGCATGGAGTTCGCCGAGAAGACCAGCTACAAGCGCGGCGCGACCGACTTCTCGTCGCAGGTGGCACGCATGAAGGCCGCGGGCTGCGACTTCGTTGTGCTCGGCAGCATCATCCGCGAGACCATCGGCGCGATCGCCGAAAGCCGCAAGACCGGGTTCTCGCCGACCTTCCTCGGCTCCAGCGCCAGCTACACCGACCTGATCCACAAGCTCGGCGGCAAGGCGATGGACGGCCTGTACGCGACGATGACGGTGCAGAACCCCTACCTCGACGACGCGAGCAAGGCCGTGAGCTTCTGGGCCAACAAGTACAAGACCAAGTTCAGCGAAGACCCGACGGTGTTCTCGGTCTACGGCTACAACATCATCGATGCGTTCGCGGTCGTCGCCGCGAAGGCCGGCGCCGGCCTGAGCACCGACAGCTTCATCAAGGCGATGGACTCGACGACCTTCGAGCCCGACATGTTCGGCAGCGCGAAGGCCAACTTCACGCCGACCAAGCACCTGGGCAGCGATGTGAGTCGCCTGTCACAGCTGCAGGACGCGCGCTGGAAGGTGATGTCGGAGTACTTCAAGCCGTAGTCAGCCGCCGCTGGTCGCCGGCGAGGGCCGGCTCTCGGCGCTCGGATCCGTGGCGCTGACCACGCGATCGCGTCCCGCGCGCTTGGCCGCGTAAAGCGCTGCGTCCGAGGCGCGCATCACGTCGTCGAGGCTCGTCACGTCGCTGCGCACGGCCACGCCAAAGCTCGCCGTGAACGTCGTCGAGCGCCCGTCGCCGAGCGCCACCACCATCTCGGCCAACTGCGCACGCAACTGCTCCGCATGCGCGTGGGCGTGGTCGCCGTGCGTGTCGGGCAGGAGCATCACGAATTCCTCGCCGCCCCAGCGGGCCGCGATGTCGCCCGCGCGGCAGGCCTTGCGCAGCTCGTCGGCAACGGCGACGAGCGTGCGGTCGCCGGCATCGTGGCCGTGCACGTCGTTGATCCGCTTGAAGTGATCGATGTCGAACATGATCACCGACAGGGGCCGCTCGCGGCGCATCGACGTGCGGTAGGCCGGCAGCGCCTGCTCGAAGAAGCCCCGGCGGTTGCACAAACCGGTGAGCGGATCGTGGCGGGCGAGCTCCAGCGCTTTGGCGCGGTCTTCCTGCTGGCGACGCAGGCGCAGGCCGAGTGCCAGCGCCCAGATCGAGGCCTCGATCATCACGCCGACCTCGACCGCGCGGAAGGTGACCGCGCTGAACGGCAGACGTCCCATCACGGCCAGCGTCGTCGTCAGGGCGCCGGCCATGCTGAGCAGCGTCGCCG
>JBDUAG010000118.1:0-8868 GCA_040004785.1 Burkholderiales bacterium
GCACAAGACCGTTGAAATGGCGCGGTCCACCGAACCGCTAGGCGACGCGGGTCCGGGCGCTAGCAAGGGCACGGTTGTCGGGAGTGCGCTAGGGCGGGAAGCGACCAACTCGAGCCAAAACGTGCTGCCCTTGTCGACGCTGCTGCTAACCCCGATGGTCCCACCCATCAGGTCAACCAAGCGTTTGGTGACGACCAGTCCGATGCCTGTACCTTCCACCCCGCTGGCTTCGCGGCCGAGGCGATTGAACGGCTGAAAGAGCGATTTCAGCTGATCGGGCCGCAGCCCGATGCCGGAATCCTCAACCGAGATCCGCACTCGGCCCTCGCCTGCCAACGTGCAAGACACCTCAACGGAACCGCGCTCTCGGTTGTATTTGACCGCATTCGACAGCAGGTTCAGCAGGACCTGTTTGAGTCGGACGCGATCGGCTTCCACGCTGAATTCGCAGTCGGTCGGAAACCGCAACGACACGCCGCGTTTGGAGCCCAACGGCTCCATCATCGTCTGGCAATCCTGAAGCAGGTCATCGAGCTGAACCGACTCGACGGAGACGCTCAGTTTGCCCGATTCGATCTGGGCCAGGTTGAGAACTTCGTCGATCAAGGTCAGCAGGTGGCTGCCGGCACGCACGATGTGGCCGGTGAATTCCCTTCGTTGCTCAGGCGTTGCCGAGTAGGTGTCGGTGACAAGCAACTGCCCAAAGCCGATGATGGCATTCAGCGGTGTGCGCAACTCGTGACTCATGCTTGACAAGAACTCGGACTTTGCCCGGCTCGCTCGCTCCGCAGTCTCGGTTGCCAATGCGAGCTCTCGATTCGATGCTTCAGCTGCCCCGTCCGCTCCCACACTCGGTGCTCAAGACCCTGGTTCAGCCGCATGACTTCCTGTTGAGCCTGGCGTCGCTCCTCGACCTCGCGCGCCTTCTCGCGGTTCGAGGCTTCGAGCGCGTGCGTCCGTTGTTCGATCTCGGCCATCATGTCGTTGAAGGACTCGACCAGAGTGCCCACCTCGTCGTTGCTCAACTTCGGTGCACGACGCGAATAGTCGCGCCGTTCAATGGCTTCGCGCGAGATTTCGGCAACCGCGAGAATCGGATGCGTGACAAGGCGCTGGAGTCGGGCCGAAAGCACCAGCGCGACCAGCATCGCCAACACCATCACCACCAGGGCGATCTCGGCGTAGCTCAGGATTCGCTCATGCAGCGGGTAGTCGGCGCGCAGCCACAGGGTGCCGAGCGTGTCGCCGTTTTCGACAATCGGTCGGGACACGAACAGTTCCCCATCCCGCACCTGCACCCCCGCCGTTTCAGGAACGCGGGGCGGTCCCCGGTCTCCAGCCCTGGCGACATAGGTGGCAAACAGCGTTCCCCGAGCGTCATAGACGGCTGCGGCGCTAATCTGCGGACGAAGGCGCAACAGGCTCAAGTTCTCGTGAGCTGCCTTCGCATCGTCGAACGTCAATGCCGCGGCGGTCGATCGGCCCAGCAACTCCGCCTGGGCGTTCATGTCGTCGCTCCAGGACCGGTGATACGCGCGCAAGTCATAGGCCACCATCGCCGTCAGCGCCACCGCCAACGCGACGAACGTCGTCAAGAGCACCACGCCAATCAGCTTGATGCGGAGCGATCGCTTGGCGCCGAGTTTCACGATGGGCTCACCAGCACTCGTCGAGCGACCGTCAACAATCGCGAACTGATCTTCAGATTCCGCAGTTCGGCCGGGCCCGGCGCGACATCGAAGCGCACCTTGTTGTCCACCACCACAAAATTGATCATGCTGCCTTGGGCGAGCGCTTCTTCGGATTCCGTGACCGCCAGCAGTGCGCCTCCTTTCGATGCGCTTATGAGACTGGGGAATGCCGCGCCGGCGGCCTGTCCGACAAACAGCACATGCAGTCCGGCGAACGAATCCCCGCGACGGATCTTGCGCGCCTCGACCGGGTGGCCCCGAACCACACGCTCGGCCACGACGGCCTCGAGTTCATCGGCGAGCGCATCCGCACCCAAGACACCGATCACCAGCGGACTGTCGGCGCGTTCGAACGCTTGCGCGGGCCATTCCACGAAGCCGAGGAATCGGTACAGGAATGCTGCTTTGACCTGGCTTTCGGAAGCCGTCGTCGCAACCTGACCCCAACACACCGTGCTGACACTGGCAACAAGCATTGCCGTCAGCAAAGTCATGCGCGCGAAAGACACGCATCCCCAGGACGGGAGTCGCTTCACAAGGCCCATCTCACCTGCAGCAGCGCACTGCGTCCCATCTCGCTGCGCCCAGGCGCCCTGCCAAACTCCGCATGCGCGGGATCGAGCGCATTGCGAATGGTCAGGGCCAGAGAGAGCGCCGAAGTGATGCGCCATCCGTATCGAAAGTCGACCGCCGTGTAGGCGGGAACGCTCGGCGCAGGCAAGGCCGCGACGCGGCGCACAGTCAGGTCCAACTCATGTCGCTCTGCCAAGGTGAGTGCCGAGCGCAGCATCCACTGGTGGTCGGGGTCATTGCCGAGTTCGCTCGGGCCCACCGGATCGGTGCTGCCAGATTTGAGTCGCAGGTTCTTGTGCAGCGTGGTCGCGCCCCCTGACATGCGCCATTGACGCAATGGTTGCCAGCTGAACCAGGCCTCGGCGCCCGACGTGCTGCCGTCAATCATGTTCTGAACGTGCGCATTCGGTGGAGGTTGGCCGCTGCGGAGGCGATCCCAGTCCTGATAGAACGCGGTGAACGACAAGCTGAACTCCCGCACGGGCCGCGCGCGATAGCCGACTTCGTAGATGTTGGCGACCTCGGACACGAAATCGGCGCCCCCCGCGATGATGTAAGGAGGGTTGGGGGGCAGCACGATGTCGCGATCGAGGCGGGAGGGCGCCCTGACCGCGCGCGAGGCGGCGGCCCACAGCAACTGGTCGTTCGACAACTTCCAGGCCAATCGTGCGTTCGGCAGGAATTCGTTGCCAGTGAAGTCATTGCGCTCCAGCCGGCTTCCGACGGTGACGCTGAGCGAATCGGTGACCTTCAGTTCGTCCTGCAGGAACAGACTGGTCCAGGTCTGCGTACTCGTGGCCGGAATGAAGCCGAAGAAGACGCCCGGCTGAATGTCGTTGTGGGAACGCCGATAGCCCGCGCCCCAAAGCACTCGGTGTGGCCCCAGGGGGATGCCGTGCTGAAACTCGAAGTCCAGGGTATCTTCGTGAGGCTTGTAGAGAACGCCGTCGTCGCGCTCAGAGTGATCGTAGTAGCCCTGCAACCGGATGTCGGCCCCGTCCGCAAAGCGGCGCGTCCACTGGCCGACCAGGTTGGCCTCGGATATCTGGAGGGCACCAAGGGCGAACGGACCGAAGGAACCCCGATCCTCGGATTTGGCGTGCAAGGCACCGCCCTGCAGCATGAAGCCGTTGGTGGCGTCACCCCAGTCGGCACGAAAGCCGGCCTGCGTGCGGTCCCAGCCATCCGGTAGGGACGTCCCACCTGCGGTTTGGGTGTTCTGCAGTTGCAAGGCCTTGGCGTACACGCGGAACCGACCGGTCGACTCCAGGCGGCCGCCGTAGCGGAACGAAGCTCCCGATGCCAGATTGCCGCCGCTGGCGACTCCCAGGGCGCCCTGGGTCTGAGACGCTGGCAGCGTGACCACATTGATGACGCCGTTGACGGCGTTCGTGCCCCAGAGCGTCCCCCCGGGACCACTGATGACTTCGATTCTCTCGACGTCCTCGAGCATGACATCCTGCTGGTCCCATTGCACCCCGGAGTAGAAGGGGGCGTAGACCGTTCGGCCGTCAATCAGCACCAGCAGCTTGTTGGCGATCGCGTTGTTGAAGCCGCGTGCGCTGATGGCATATTGGCCGGAGTCGAGTTGAGCCACTTGCAGGTTGGGGGCCAAGCGCAAGGCCTCTGCCAAAGTCGTCGCGCCAGAGCGGCGGATGTCTTCCGACGTGACGACGTACACGGATGCGGCGGCGTCGTTGAGGCGCTCGGGACGGCGAGACACCGAAGTCACCTCGATGTCGGCCAACTCCTCCAGCGACAGGTCGGCCAGAGACCTTGCAGGCTTCGTCGTCGCCAGCGCCACAGGCAGGGTGAACCAGAGCACCAGGTTTGCGGTTGCAGCGAGTCGCACCGCGGAGCGGCATCTCACGCCCATGAGCCTGACGGGCAGCGAGCGCGCTTGAATCACTACGCTTCGAAGATCGAACATCCTGAGCAAGCCCTTTGGCAGTTTCGCAAGATCCTACGACGCTCCGTCAATGATCAGCGCGACCCTCGGCCCACAAGCCGCGCGGGCTGTCAGATGTGACACACTCAATTGGACCAGCTGGCCAAGTGGTCTGCCAACTGTCAGATGTTGCAGGTAGGCAGCGGACGGCCCAGCATGCGCGATGCCCAGCCGTCGTGCGTGGCCGGCCGCTTGATGGGCGACACCGGTCACCGTGTCCGACCTGCGTGCGTCTGAAGTCGCGCGGCACGCTCGAAAAGGCGCTTGCGCCGCTGAAGGTCGAGGTGCAATGGCACGAGTTCACGTCGGGCCTGCCGCTGCTCGAAGCGCTGAATATCGGCGCGGTCGACCTCAGTGCCGACGTGGCCGACGCGGTGCCGCCGTTCGCCCTCGCGGCCGGCGCCAGGCTGACCTACCATGTGATCGAGACGCCGTCGCCGCAGGCGCACTACCTGATCCTCGAAACGCTCTCGCAGAGCGTCCTCTCGATCAAGGACACCAAACCCGCCTACCTCACGCCGGCCGACGGCCGCGCGGCGTTCGAGGGCGGCAACGTCTCCGCGTGGATCGTCTGGGACCCGTTCCTCGCGGCGGTGCAGCGCCAGTCGGGCGCACGCATCCTGGTCGACGGCGGCAAGCTCTCGAGCTACCGTCGCTTCTACCTCGCCGCGACCCCCTATGCATAGCGCCGCGCCGACGCGTTCACACAGGCGCAGATCCTGCCGAAGCGCGTCACGGTCTCCGATTCGCCAGTGTGGCGGCCGGCGTGAGGGCGCCGCCGGTCGACTGGCGCGCCCTCACGCCGCGCTGCCACCCGAGTTCGGGCGCTGTGTGCTGGCGCGCGGCCTGCGCATGCGAGAAGTCGATCGCGGCGGGATCGCCGCGCGGAGCCTGCAAATCCCGGCGAGCCGTGGTGTTCGCTGGCGACGCAGCCGCCGCTGATGCTGTTCGACGAGCCGACCAGCGCGCTCGACCCCGAGATGGTCGGCGAGGTGCTGATGGTGATGCGCGGTCTCGCGAAGGACGGCATGACGATGATCTGCGTGACACACGAGATGGGCTTCGCACGCGAGGTCGCCGACCCGCGTGCTGTTCATGGACGAGGGCAAGGTGCTGGAGCGCGCGATGCCCGACGAGTTCTTCAACCGGCCGCAGCATCCGCATGCTCAGCAGTTCCTCGCCGACATTCGCACGCCGTTCGCGCAGGCCTCCTGATCGCGCTTCCCGAGCAATGGTTGGTTGCCCATATTTGGTCCCGGATGCGGTCTAACGCAGCTCTCAACTGCCCACCGCAACGGAACCTCGACAGTATCGAGACCAGACCGTCAAGTCACCCGTTCGGCGAATCGAGGCTGCTCGACCGTTGACTTGCCATTCCGCCACGGTCCCGATGTCGGCACCGTTCGCGGTGCTTCGTACGCCGTTGGAGTCGCCCGCCCAGGCCCATCAACCTTCCCAGCCCGCCTTGCGCAGGCCCTCGAGCCAGTGCTGAAACACCGCTTCGTCGCGAAAGGCTACGGAGGACCGCGCCACCTGCTCGGAGCTGAAGCCCGGCATCCTCGCGAGGAACTGCTCGAGCGCCTCGCGCGCCTCGTCCAACCTTCCAAGTTGGCCCAGCGCATTGGCCAGACAGCGCCATCCTATCGAATAGTTAGGGCCGCGTTGTACGGCAAGGCTCGCGACCACGGCTGCCTTCTCATAGTCACGTGCGAGGTAGTGACCCGACGAAAGAAGGGCGATCCAGACGTGCAACACCCCATCGTTCGGGCTGATGCGTATCGCGGTCTCGATGGCTTTGATGGCAGCCTCCGGCTCGCCCATGCACAGCCGCGTGACGCAAAGAACGTGGTATCCGAACGCAGCGCTCGGGTTGAGTTCAATGCCCTTGCTGCACATGGCCAGCGCTTCGTCGAGCTTTCCGGTGGCGGTGAGCACGAAACCCAGGGCGGCGTACGCGGGGGACGCGAGCGGATCCGCCGCGAGAGCAGCGCGAGCGCTCGTCATGGCCTCGGCAAGGGCGTCGCGGGGCTTCTCCGTCCAAAGAAAAAACGCCTCGCACAGCCGCACCATCGCGATGCCCTCGTGTGCCCCCGCCGAACCCGCATCAAGCTCCAGGGACCGGTTAAACAGCGGCATGGCCGCGGCGAAGTCCTCGCGAGTAAATCGCTGGAAGTGCCACCAGCCGCGCATGGCGGCGTCCCACGCGTCCATGTTGCCCGGCGGCTTGCGGCGGGCGCGCTCGACTTCCACTCGCATGAGGGCGGCTTCGAGCGCCCCGACGATGCCATCGGTCAGATCGTCCTGGATCGCGAACAGGTCTTCCAGCACCCGGTCGTAGCGATCGGCCCAGACGTGGTGCCCGGTTGTCGCGTCGATCAGTTGACCGGTCACGCGCACCCGGTTGCCGGCCTTGCGAACGCTGCCCTCGAGCACATAGCGCGCGCCGAGCGTGCGCCCGACCGCCTTCACGTCGATGCTGCGCCCCCGGAAGGCGAAGCTCGAGTTGCGTGCGATCACCGGCAGCCAGCGCTGCATCGCGAGCCGGGTCAGGATGTCTTCGGCCAGGCCGTCGGCAAAATACTCCTGCTCGGGGTCGCCCGACAGATTGGCGAACGGCAGTACCGCGATGGCCGGCCGGCTGCCGAAGCCGGCGACCGGCTGGGAAACATCGACCCCGGTGACGACCAGCAGCGTGTCGACCACGGCCTTGACTGCATACGCGCGCACCGGATCCACGATGTTCTTGACCGGCTGCTCGCCCTGGTCCTCGAACTCGGCACTGACCTTGCCCTTGACCGCGGTGCGAATCGATTCGGACACCGTCACGCCACCCGGTTCGGCGAGGCCCTCGAGCCGCGCCGCGATGTTGACGCCATCGCCATACACCGTGCCGTCGGCCTTCTCGATCACATCGCCCAGGTGCACGCCGATCCGAAAGCGCATGCGGCTGACGTCGGGCACGTCGGCATCGCGCTTTCCGAGTTCCGCTTGCACGGCGAGCGCCGCCGATACCGCTCCGGTGGCGGTCTCGAACACCGCCAGCACCGAGTCGCCGGCCATGTCGATCACCCGGCCGTGACTTGATTCGACGTGCATGCGGAACACCTTGCGCGCGGCGTCCAGCGCAGTGACCGTCGCACGCTCGTCCAGCGACATCAGGCGCGAATAGCTCGCCACGTCGGCGGCGAGAATCGCCGCAAGTCGTTGCTTGAGTTCGGTATTGCTCACAGGACTCGCCCAATTCTCGAGGGCGCTTGACGAAGCATCGTACAGCGAGGGCAAAGAGCAAGCCAGGGTGTCCGCGGGGACGAGTCTTGGCAGGATCGCCCTGCGGTTATCGAGCCTGGCGCTGGCCGCCCATTCCGCGAGCCAAGTTGGCCGTGATGAGCGCTGCTGTCAGCGTCACGAGCCATGAAAAGTACATCCACAGCAGGAAGGCGGGAAAGACCGCAAAGGCGCCGTATACGGTCTTGTAGGTTGGGACCTTGAGAAGGTAGGTTGCGAAGCCGCGCTTGCCCAATTCGAGAGCGACGCTGGCAATCAACCCACCCACGAGCGCATGGCGGCGCCGCACCTTGGTGTTCGGAACGAAGTGGAAGAGACTGGTCAAACCCGCCAAGCTCAGGAACACCGGACCCAGGTTCAACACGAACCGGGCCAGGGGCGGGAGCGTTCCGATCAAACCCATCGACGCGCTCAGCACGTACGACGTCGCCCACAGGCTCACTCCCAAAGCGGGCGGACCTGCGGCCAACATGATCGAGTACAAGCCCACTCGCGTGAGGATCGGGCGACTTCTTTTCACGTTCCAGATCTGGTTGAAGGCGTTTTCCACGGTGAGCAGCATCGCTATCGACGTCGCCAACAGGAACAATGAGCCAACCACGGTCAGACTACTGGCGTTGGCCGCGAACTGATTGAGGTACTTCAGGACCGGCATCGAAATGTCTGCTGGAAGCTGGCTCTTCAACAGATGCTCTTCGAGAGCGTCCTCGAAGCGCCTGAACATCGGGAACCGCGTGAACAGGGCGAAGCTCACCGCGAGAAACGGCACGATAGATAGCAGTGTCGTGAAAGTCAGGCTCCCGGCAATCTGGGCCAGCCGCTCTTTTCTGGCGCGGCGAATCGTGAGTCGGGTCAGGCTGAACATGCTCTCTCAAAAATTGGGTCTCGGCGAAGACTTTCGCCGCCTGCGATGGCAGTGACGACCCTAGTCTGGAACACTGGATTGTGAACGTGCGATCGGACCGTGCATCCAAGCATCACGTCGTTGTTGCGGCTCGTCGCCGCGGTACCGAGCGGCTGGTTGACCCCAGAGGTTGGAGCGAAGAAGGCCTGGTAGTCGGCGGCATCTACTACCGGCTGCAGGTCTCACACATGAAGCGGCAATCTCGATGGACAGCGGGATCAACGCGAACCTGCCATTCAGCTGGCGCCGCCGGCATCTGGAATCCCTTGTGCAGGTCGAACCGGCACCTGTGCGTTCGTCCGCGTTGCCCCAGCCCGGGCGCCGAGCCGCCGCCAGCCCACTACCCTGCGAGGTCAGGTCGGCCTGAACTCACTTGCGCCAAACACTCGCCAGCCAAGGCTGCTCTTCACGTGGCAGCCCGGCGGGTCGGTAGTAGTGCTCCAGTTCGGCGAAGCCGGCCGTCGTCA
>JBDUAG010000119.1:0-8841 GCA_040004785.1 Burkholderiales bacterium
GGATCCCGATCAGTTGATGTAGCGGCCGTTGTCGACGGCCAGGATCCTGAACTCCCAGTCGCCCTCGTAGCCGGGCGGCGGCAATCCGATCGTCGATCCGCCGTGCTGCTTCGAGTAGCGGTCGCAATCATCCTTCGACGGGTAGGCAGTGCGCTCGGCGATGCACGGGATGCCCGAGCGAGGCAACTGGCCGTAGGTCCAGGTGTCCTTGCAGGACGGCACCTCGAGCGGGTAGACGACGTGCGCGGCCGGGTGCGCCGGCTCGCTGTAATAGACCTTCGCGCTCGAGATCTTCGCGTACCTGCTGATCGTCGTCGCGTCGCGGCGCAGGTAGATCGTCAGGTTCGCGAAGGTGCCCGGGATCGTCAGCAGCGACGAGTTGCACGTCGTCAGGTCGCCCGCGCAGGTCGAGGTGAGCAGCGTTTCCAGGATGCTGACGGAGGCGGCGCCGGCGGAGGTCGGTACCGAGACGGTGGTCGTCCACGGGTCCGTTGGGGTCGCGGTGCCGGTGGCGTTGCCGGTGAACAGCGTGCCCCCGCCGGCCGGCAGATAAGACGCGACGGCGTCGGGGCTCGGCGCGGTGAGCAGCGTGTACGCGGTCGAACCGGGTGTCGATTCGAGGCGCCCGTGACCGCAATCGCGCCACGAGGTCTGCGACGTGAGGCCGATCTTCGCCCCGGCGGTCGGCACCTGCACGATCAGCGTGAAGGTCTTGGTCGAGCCGGGCCGCAACAGGCCATCGGTGAAGGTGCAACTGAGCGTCGTCGGGGTGGGTGCGCTGCAGCCCGTGGGCAAGTTGGCCGCGACAAACACCGCGCTCTGGCCCGACTGCACTGCGTTGTGGGAATCGCGCACCGTGGTCGAGGCGCTGAAATACACCGGTTGCAAGACCGATCGATCCTGATCGTGGGTCAGCGTGACCTCGTAGGAGGCGTAGGTGAGCAGGCCGGTGCCGGCGAGCGTGACGCTTGCCGGTGCAGGGAGCACGAACGTCGCGATGTCGGGCCCGCCATGGGCCAGCGCGCCGCCGCCGAAGGTGGATCCAGCGGCCAGCAGCGCGGCGCCGGCAAGCCTGCGCAGGCACGAAGCAATTCGGTCACTCATTCGGTATCCTCCTCGGAGCGGAGCGATGCTCTGGCGCGCCTTCCGGCGTGTCAACCCCTCAAGCGCACGAAGCGCCCTGAGGCAAACCCTTGCTCAGCCGTTGCTGATGCCGGAGGCCACATGCCCTGCGGGCACGTGCGCAGCGGCCGAATCGACGTGGCCGGTCTGGTCGTCGAAGAAGAAGTCGGGTTCGAACTCGCGCAGGAACTCCCCCTTCGGCAAGCCACCCAGGAACATCGCCTCGTCGACCTCGATGTTCCAGTCCATCAGCGTGCGGATCGCGCGCTCATGCGCCGGCGCACTGCGCGCGGTGACGAGCGCAGTGCGGATCCGCATGCCGGCGGCCGGCTCATGCTGCAGGCGTTGCAGCGCCAGCAGCAGTGGTTTGAACGGGCCCGCTGCAAGCGGCGTCTCGGCCTGGTCGCGCTCGTGCGTTTGAAAGGCGTCGAGCCCGCGCAGCTGGAACACGCGCTCGGCCTCGTCGGAGAACAGCACCGCATCACCGTCGAAGGCGATCCGTACCTCGTTCGGGTGTGCGCTCGAGGCGCGCGCCGAGTTCGGGTAGACGCGCGCCGCCGGCACGCCCGCGCCCAGCGCCGAACGCACGTCGGCCTCGTTGGTCGAGAGGAACAGGTGCGCGTTCAGCGGCTTCAGGTAGCGCCACGGCGACTCGCCGCGCGTGAAGACGCCGCGCTGGATCGGCATGCCGTAGGCCTGCGCCGAGCGGAACACGCGCATGCCCGAGACCGGGTCGTTGCGCGACAGGATCACGACCTCGACGCGCTGCTCCGGCGGAGAGCCCGCATTGAACGTGAGCAGCTTGTTGACGAGCGAGAAGGCCACGCCCGGCTTCGCGGCGTGATCGAGCCGTTCCAGCTGCAGCCGCATGTAGGCGCGGTCGTTGGTGGCTTCGAAGTGCTGGTTCTCTTCCTCGAAATCGAACAGCGCGCGCGACGAGATCGCGACGACGAGCTGGCCGGCAAGGGTGACTGGCATGCGCAGGATGATAAGAGGCAGACCGTGAAACCAACGAAACATGGCCGGGCCCGGCGCGCAACGCGGCCGATACGGGCGCTGCGCACAGTGGGGGCTCGTCTTCACCGGAGCTCCGCCATGAAACCCAATTACCTCCTGGTCGCGCTTTTCGCGGCCGTCGCATTGAACGCATCTGCGTGGGCCGGCAACGCCGCGGGCGGCAGCGCGGCGGCGTCGCGCGACGCCGAACCCCGGACGCCTGCGCTGATGTTCGCCGGCCTCGGCGTGATTGGCCTGATCGCACGCCGGCGGCGCGCGGACTGAGCGGCGCGATCCCGAGGCGCCTGAGCAACAAACGAAACAGACCCGCCGGCACGGTGCAACGCGCATGCAACCACCGCTGCCCATCATGCCGATACGGCGTGCAGTACCGCTGCAGCCGACCCACCACCGACACGGAGCTACTTTCATGATTCACCGCCTCTCCCTCATCGCCGCGATCGCCACTGCACTGGTCGGCGTCAGCACCGCCGCCACCGCGGAGGACACGACCTCGACCGAACACACGCTGGGCCAGCACCCGGCGATCCTGGTCAAGCGTCAGACACCGCAGATCGACACGAACCGCTTCATCCTGGCGCACCCGGCCGGTCTGTTCGTGATCGCGACGCCGTCGCCGACCTACGATCACCCGGCCGTGGTGGTTGCACGCATGGCGCGCGAGCCCTCCGATCTGGAGCGCTACATGGCCCAGCCGCCGGTGGCGAGCGCATGGCTGCGACACGACACGCTCTCCGTCGCCGCATCGGCCACGACGTCCAGCCACTGAGGCGACACGCGCCACCCGAAGGTCATCCGATGCTTGCCCAGATGCTGCCGATAAACTCCGCCTTCATCCATCGTCTCCCGGGAGCATTCACCATGGTTCAGGCCGAAGGCAGCGCCAGCCCCGTGGTGCTCGTCGTCGACGACGAGCCCGAGCTGCGCTCGCTGCTCGCCGAATACTTCGGCCGCCACGGCTTCGACGTGCGCACGGCGCCGGATGCAGCCGCGGCCCGCACTGCGGTCGCGGAGCAGGCGCCGGCGCTGGCGATTCTCGACATCAACATGCCCGGCGAGAACGGCCTGTCACTGGCGCGCTGGCTGCGCGAAGCGCACCCGCGCGTCGGCCTCGTGATGCTGACGACCGCCGGCGAGTCGGTGGACCGCATCGTCGGCCTCGAGCTCGGTGCCGACGACTACCTGCCCAAGCCGTTCGAGATGCGCGAGCTGCTCGCCCGGGTGCGCGCGGTGTTGCGGCGCACCGAGGTCACGGCGCCAGCCGGCGCGTCGACGGTGGCGGCATTGCCCGACACCCGCCGCGTCGCGTTCGGCGGCTGTCTGCTCGACCTCGACGAGCGCCGACTGCTTGGCGCCGATGGCGCCGACATCGAGATCAGCGCCGCCGAGTTCGACCTGCTCGCACTGTTTGCGCGTCACCCGAACCGGCCGCTGAATCGCGACCAGATCATGGAGCAGGCGCACAACCGGGGCTGGGACGTGTTCGACCGCTCGATCGACCTGCGCATCATGCGATTGCGCCGCAAGATCGAGCGCAACCCCGACAAGCCAGAGCTCATCAAGACGGTGCGCAACATCGGCTACGTGTTCGTGCCCGCCAGCGCCCCGGGCTGAAGGGGCGGCCGGATGATTCCAGCGCGGGAGCTCAGCTCGCTCGGCATGATGCACTGGGCCGACGTGCCCGCCGCGGTGCTCGACCAGCACTTGTCGAGCGTGCTGCTCGAGAACATCACCGCGCGGCTGTCGGTGATCGACCGCGGCCACCGCTACGTCTACGCGAACCGCGAGGTGCTCGAGTTTCTCGGTCGGCCGTCCGGCGAGGTGATCGGGCGCCATCTGTCGGAGGTGGTCGGTGCGGCCGCATACAGCGGCTACCAGCCGCTCGCTGCGCGCGTGTTCGCCGGCGAGGCGCTGCGGCTCGAAGGCTGGGTCGAATACCCCGGCCACGGCCTGCGCTACCTGCGCGAGACCTTCATCCCGTACGGGCCGACCGGTGGCCAGATCGAGGTCGTCGCGGTGTTCGGCCGCGACCACACCGAGCTGAAGCTGCGCGAGCAGGAGCTGGCCGCGCGGCTCGCCGAGCTGAACACCAGCGAGGCGTTGAAGACCGCGATCGTCGACCACGCGCTCGCCGCGCTGGTGACGACGGACGAGCTCGGCTGCATCGTCGAGTTCAATCCGGCCGCCGAGGCCATGTTCGGCCGCGCGCGCGGTGCGGTGCTGGGCCAACGCGTCAGCGACTTCATGATGCCCGAGCGCTTTCGCGGCCCGCACGAAGCCGGCATGCAGCGCATGCAGGCCGGCGCCGCGCCGCGCGTGATGGGCAAGCGGCTCGAGATGCATGCGTTGCGTGCCGACGGCAGCGAGTTCCCGATGGAGATGGTGCTGTGGCGCACCGACGCACAGGGCCATGTGTTCTACACCGCGTCGATCGCCGATCTGTCAGAGCAGCGCGACGCCGCGGCGCAGATCGAGCGCCAGCGCGAGGCCCTGCGCCAGAGCGAGAAGCTCGGCGCGATGGGTAGCCTGCTCGCGGGCGTGGCGCACGAACTGAACAACCCGCTCGCGATCGTGATGGGCCGCGCCAGCCTGCTCGAAGAGAAGTGCGAAGCCCTGCCGGAGTTGCGCGCCGATGCGCAGCGGATCCGCGAAGCGGCCGAACGCTGCGGCCGCATCGTACGCACCTTCCTGAACATGGCGCGCAGCCGGCCGTCGACGCGCAACCCGGTCGCTCTGAACGAGATGGTTCGCGCCGCCGCCGACATGCTCCAGTACGGGTACCGCAGCCATGGCATCGCGCTCGAACTCGCGCTGGCCGAGGCACTGCCCGAGGTCAGTGCCGACGGCGACCAGATCGGCCAGGTCGTGATGAACCTGCTCGTCAACGCGCAGCAGGCGTTGGCCGGCGCGCAGGGCACGCGCCGCGTGCAGGTGCAGACAGGGCTGGAGCCCAGGCGCGAGAGCCGCGAGCCGCGCGTCTGGTTGCGCGTGGCCGACAACGGGCCCGGCATTGCCGACGAGGCGCGTGGCCGCGTCTTCGAGCCTTTCTTCACGACCAAGCCCGAGGGAGTCGGCACCGGGCTCGGCCTGGCGGTGTCGCGCTCGCTGGTGCGCGATCACGGTGGCGATCTGATGCTCGAGCCGGTGTCGCCTGAAGGCGGTGCGAGCTTTCGCCTGAGCCTGCCGATCAGCGGCGTGGCCGAGAGCAGCACGGTGCCGGCCGCGCTGCCGGAACCCGGTGCGTCGCTCCAGGCACGCGTGCTCGTGGTGGATGACGAGGCCGAACTGGCCGACCTGATGCGCGACATGCTGGAGAGCGCGGGCTACGAAGTCGCCACGGCCGAGTCTGGTGCGGTCGCGCTGGAACTGCTCGACACGGCGCGCTTCGACGCCATCGTCTCGGATCTGCGCATGCCCGATATGGACGGCGCCGGCCTGTGGCGCGAGGTCTCCGCGCGTCACCCGGCGATCGCGCGCAGCATGCTGTTCGTCACCGGCGACACGCTGTCACCGGACGCGCGCGAGTTCCTGCGCAGCTCGCGTTGCGCGTCGCTCGACAAGCCGTTCTCGAAGGCGGATCTGCTGGCCCGAGTCGCAGAACTGTTGCGCTGATCCACCGCCTGGATCGGCAGGCGCTGGCGCCGTGGCCGCATTTCGCCGGTCGCGGCAACAAATGAAACCGACGCGGCTGGCTTGCGAAGCGAGCCTGAAACAGGGCGGGCAGAAGATGCACGGGTCGATTCACCAAAACTTCGGAACTCCCATGAACAAGCTGGCCTTTCGTACCTCCGTCTTGCTCGTTGCATTGACCGCCAGCGCTGCTGGGCACTGCGTTCGCAACGGCATTGCCTGCCGCCGCCGCGGGACCGGTGGCCGCCATCGACGTGTCGCTGGTGTCCGGCCCGGAATGGAGCGTGTTCCTCGCGCCGTGAGCCCCGGTCTACTGCACGAACCCGATCGCACTGCGCTTGCCACGCGCATCCGGCAGGTCGTGCGTCTGCACATGGTCGCGGCGATCGAGCTTGGCGTTGCCGAAGCCGGTCATCCAGGCGCGGCGCATCTCGCGGGGCGCCATCTCGCTCATCGAATCGAGCACGTCGCTGCGAGGCTCGGTCTCGAAGCGCTCGCCCCAGCCGTGCTCGGCACGGATGCCCCGGTACAGCCGCGCGGCGATGCGGCGCGCGGCGTCGCGATCCGGCGCCTGGACTTCGTAGACGTTCATGCGGTTCATGATCGGGTCGGGAATGGCGCGGCCGTCGTTTGCGGTGGCGACCCAGATGACCTGGCTCGCGTCGATCGGCACCTCGGCGAACTCGTCGGTGAAGCTGCCGGCGGTGTCGTGTTCGAGCAGGCTGTAGAGCGCGCCGAGCGGGTCGTAGGCGTGCTCGCCGCCGGCCTTGTCGATCTCGTCGACGACCATCACCGGATTCGCGTACTGGCCGTCGACCAGGGTCTCGAACACCTTGCCAGGTCGCGCGCCTTTCCATTGGCTCGATGCGCCGCTGAGCACCCAGCCGGCCGTCATCGAGCTCATCGACAGAAAGCCCATGCCGGTGCCGAGCAGCACCGACAGCGCGCGTGCGAAGTGGGTCTTGCCGACGCCGGGCGGGCCGAGCAGCAGCAGCGGCGTGATCTCGAGCGCGTCGCGCGAGTCCTCGCACAGCGCGAGTTGGCGCCGGATGTCGTCGAGCACCTCGGTGAAGTTGGGCAGCTCGTCGTACAGGTGGTCCATCACCGGCAGGCCGGAGGGCTTGACCTGGAATCGCTCGGGACCTTTTTCGAGCATGCGCTCGTAGGTGGAGCGCAGGCTCTCGTGTTCCTTCTGCGGCAGCTTGCCGAGCTTGCGGCCGACCTCGTCGACGCGGTAGAGGCTGCGCATGCGTGCGATCGGCATGTTGCCGGGCCGGGGCGTGACGGCGACCAGATCGTTGGAAGTGGGCATCGAGCGATCCTCCTTCAACTTGCACTGCAATCATTCAAGCACAGTCTGCCGCGCGCCGGACCACCGAACTGAGGGGCAAACCTCGCTTTATTACTGCAGATCGCGTGCCAGGTGGCCTACTTCACCCAGGTGTTGAGCTGGATGATCGGGAGGAGGACGGCCAGCACGATCAACATCACGACCGCGCCCATCGCGACGATCAGCATCGGCTCCAGGATCGTCGCCATCTGCAGCGCCCGGCGCTGCACTTCGGTGCCGAGCTGGCGCGCGGCGCGCTCCAGCATCACCGGCAGCTGGCCGGTCTGTTCGCCGAGGCGCGAGAACATCGCCAGCAGGCCGGGGAAGCGCTTCTTGCCGGCCAGCGCCGAGGCCAGCGGCGCGCCTTCGCGCACCTGCACCAGCGCGTCCATCGCGTCGGCGCGCATCGCACGGTTCGAGAGCGTCTCGGCCGCGGCCTGCAAGGCCTTCAGGATCGGCACGCCAGCGCCCGCGAGCATTGCCAGCGTGCCCGCGAAGCGCGCCGCGTTGTAGCCGCGCGCAAGCTTGCCGATCAGCGGCAGCTCCAGCCAGCCGGCGTCGAAGCTCTGTCGGAAGGTTTCGTTGCGCAGCATCGCCAACAGCAGACCGACGCCGGCCGCGATCAGCAGCAGCACGGCCCAGCCCCAGCTGCGCAGGAAGCTGCTGATCGCGAGCATCGCGACCGTCAACCCCGGCAGCGCGCGCTTCGAACTGATGAACACGGATGCGACTTGCGGCACCACGTAGGTGACGAGAAAGATCACGATCACGATCGCGATCAGCGACACGATCGCCGGGTACAGCGTCGCGCCGATCAGTTTCGACTTGAGTTCCTGGCGCTCCTCGAGGTCATCGGCCAGGCTCTCCAGCACGCGGCCGAGCGCACCGCTCTGCTCGCCGGCGGCAACGACGCCACGGTAGACGTCGTCGAACTCGCGCGGTGCGCTGGCGAGCGCGCGCGCGAATGGCGAGCCGCTGTTGACCTCGCTCTTCAGGTGCGCCACCAGCTCGCGCTGGCGCGGGTCTTCGGCCTCTTCACTGAGCGCGGTGAGCGCGCGTTCGAGGGGCAGCCCGGCGCCGACCAGGCCGGCGAGCTGGCGCGTCCAGACCGCCTGGCTGGTGGCGTTGAAGACGCGCCGCTTGAACTGCAACCCCTGGCCCACGGTGCCGGCCGACGCCACCTGCGTGACGGCCAGCGGCACCAGCGCCTGGGCGCGCAACTGGGCGCGCGCCGCCTTGGCGTTTTCGGCATCGAGCAGCCCGCTGCTGGACTTGCCGGCGGCGTCTAGCGCTTCGAACTTGTAGGCTGGCACCTGAAATTACTCGCGCGTGACGCGCATGACTTCTTCGGCCGAGGTGATGCCTTCGGCCACCAGGCGCTCGCCGTCCTCGCGCATCGAGCGCAGGCCGGCAGTTTCGGCGGCGACGAAGATCTGCGATTCGGCGGCGCGGCCGTGGATCAGCGCGCGCACCTGATCGTCCACCGTCATCAGCTCGTAGACGCCGGTTCGGCCCTTGTAGCCGGTGCTGCCGCACTCGGTGCAGCCTACCGGGTGGTAGCGGCCGCGTGCGTCGACCTTCTTGCACACCGGGCACAGCTTGCGCACCAGCCGCTGCGCCAGCACGCCGATCAGGCTCGAGCTCAGCAGGAACGGTTCGACGCCCATGTCGATCATCCGCGTCACGGTGCTGGGTGCGTCGTTGGTGTGGACGGTGGCGAGCACGAGGTGGCCGGTCAGCGA